>JAADGR010000075.1 GCA_013152225.1 Calditrichota bacterium | reverse complement strand
CAACATCATCTAAATTTGCTGCGGGGAGCGGTCCCCCTGCTTCCAAAATAATTTGCCAGACACCTGGAATAACTTCAAAATTTACCTTGCCTGGCTTTATGACGGCACCGGTCACGTAAACACTTTTACTGCCAAATTTTTTAACCAGAACAGCAACCTGGGTAACTTTTACATCCAGTAAAGAAATACGGCCCTCAATTACGCTTCGAAGTTTTGCTGCGGTGAAACCGGAAGCCTGCAATGTGCCAATCAAGGGCAACTCGATTTTGCCCGTAGCGGAAACGCGAACTTGTACATTAAACTCGGGCTTTTGCCAGAAATTGACTGCAAGCAAATCCCCGGGTCCGATGATATATTCAGATTGCTGATCCTGGGCTTTGGCATTCGAACCTGACAAGCCTGCAATAAGCACTAGTAAGCTAAAGTAAACAATGATTTTTTTAAAGGATTTTTTAAACATTTTTTTACACCTTGATTGTGAAAGTTAATCATATCTCCAACTTTCAATTGATATGATATTGCATGCCCAATCGCAAACCTGATTTATCCGGCATTACATTTAAAGACATCTTTTGAAACACATTTATCTTTTTTGCATAGTCAGGAAAAAATAAGGCGCTCTCTAAAACGTTAAGCAGCCAGATGCCGCCCGCAACATAAAGACTAATATTTCGGGCAATTTTTCTGTCATCAAGATTTTTTAAAGCGCTCTGAACCTGCATGTCTAACTGAGCACGCTCTTCAAATGAAGCATCAGGTAAATTGTAGAGGGATGCTGCATTTTCATAGTCTGTTTGTGCATTTCTGTATCGTTGTTCGTTCTTTGCAAAAACAACAAGCGCACTTGCCGTAGCTCCGAGAAAAATAGAGCCTGTGAATTTACGCCCGGAATAATACTGTCCCCACCCCGGGAAAGCAAGCGAACGAGACAATGCTTTAAGCTTCGTTTTTGGTTTAAGATACAGATTAAAAGTATACCCAACCTCTCCCGACAAATGTATCGCAGTATTAATCCCTTCGAACCCGGACTTGCTCGCCTTGACCTGATACTTACCGAACAGAGGATAAGGCAAAATAAATGGCGTCCTGCCAACGAACTCGTATTCTCCAATCAATTGTACAATGGCCCCTTCAGGCTTTGACTTGACCGTTAATAAATTTCCGGCAAGGGATTTACTTTCTTGGCCGAGCGTTGAACTTGCAACACCAAGAAATGAATACAGAAAAAGCAATAAAGCATTAAACGTGATGAGCAATCTTAATTTTTTCACTTGTATAGTCCTTATTTAGCGTGATATTTAGGTTGAAAAAGTCAGCCTGAATTACAATTATATTTGAAAGAATCTTTGTAGCCGTTAGTGCCAGAATCAAAACAAGCAATCTTAAATTTCGATTCGCAATGTACGATACATCGAATTGTATTTTGCGCCTTATATCATCCATGCAACTATCATAACCAAGGAAGATTTGTGCAGGGCCTGTTACGCCGGGTCTTACCATAAGCCGCATTGTGTATTCAGGAATCTCTTCGAGCAAATCTCCAATGATTTCAGGTCGTTCCGGGCGCGGCCCCACCATAGTCATATCACCTTTCAGCACATTAAAAAGCTGAGGAATCTCATCAACGTGGTATTTTCGCAGCCATTTTCCAATGGAAGTAATCCGGGGATCATCCTGCTTTGCCCAAACTGCTCCGGTCTTCGCTTCAGCTTTAACGTCCATCGTACGAAACTTGTAAATGTAAAAAGGCTTGCCATGTAAATTCCTTTTCCGTCGTTCAACCTGGCGTCGTTCGCCGCCGGCACCCAGACTTGCCCCCCTTCTTTCCTTCCACCGTCTGTCAATACCGGTTCTCAACTGTTTGTAAAAAACAGGCCCCGGAGAGTCTCGCTTGATGAGAATGGGAGCAATGAGAAAAACAGGTATTGCGAATATTAGCCCGATGATCGCCATGAAAACATCAAGAGAACGAATGATCAGGTTTTGTACATAAAGATTCAGATTGCTTTTCTTCATAAAACGAACAAATGATTGTGGCAACACCAAGATGAACGTTGAAACAAAGACAACAAGAATTGGATCGACCAAATGCTTTTTAAAAAACTTTCTGGTCGATTTCCTGTTGGCGGAAGAGCGGCCTTTCTCTATTGCTCGATTCCATTTAATCACCAATTCATCTACATCGAGTGTTTTCTGATTCGTATCTTGAAGCATTATTTTTACTCCTACTTAGCTGATAAAATGCAGGTACAGCTCCGCCATGTCACTTACAGTAATCCATACTGCCCGAACATTTTTTTTGTAAAAAGCCAATAAAATGTTGCGTTCACCATTTTTCCCGGCTTTCAATGTTCATGATCGGTTGTTTACCAGCCCATCGATGGCATCGATGAGCTGCTCCATCTCATCTTTTATGAGCGGTTTTAACGCGTAATAAAAAATACCTGCTTCGGTTAATTGTTTGATCATTTCAGGAGAATTGTCAGGCGACAAAACAATGATCGGTAACCTTGGCCGAACAGACTTTATAATATTTATAAAAGTAATATTGGAATCACTTTCGAGTTCAAAATCATAAATCAGGCACCTTAATTCCTGATTTAATAATTTCCATAAAGCTTGTAATTTTGAATTCGTAATGAGCATAAAATAATTTTTCTTCCCCAATATGTTAACGATGACATTTGCAACTTCAGGATCATCGCTTGCTATTACTATGGAAGAACTCATTGATAACTCCAAACCTTTCCGTCTCCGATGTTTGCCTGCCGAGTGCAACGCTCGCGCATCTGCATCATCTTGCGCTCTTGAATTTTTCATAGAAAAAGGGTCATTTTGAATCATATTCTGTTGATTTTCCTGTTAAATTTCAGACCGCACATTCTCTCTTGCGATACAGTTACTATAATTATATATGGGGAAGATTGGATATCCACACCTGCCTTAGGCGAATTCCATGCCATAAAACAAATGTCGACTCCAAACACAGATAATATGTTGTCATTCAAGGACTTGAGCCGAGAGGTAAAGCTGCTTTGGCCCTGAAACAGGCAAAGAGTTGCTCATAAAAATGAACACATTCATCCGTTTTTCCTGCAAACGACTGATAAAACGTTGTTTGGATGTTGTCTAATTTTTTAAACAGGCCAAAATTCCCTTCTGCAAATGCTGTTATCTGTAGGTACAAGCACAATATAACATGTGACCCCTTTTGTCAAGCAAACTAGCAGAACATTCAAAAACGTGCACCTCTGACTCGCAGACCTTTTTCAGCATTCCTATCAAGCATATTTGAGGTTCTTACCTCCTCGAGTTCTCAAATTTATTTCATAGCATCGGCGAATCTTTGCAGTCTTGAAATATATCCCAATGTGACGGGATTTGTTAACTAAATGGTAAGCAAACAAATATCTATGGATGATCAAAAATGGCACTGATTGAAAAATCAATTAAAATGCAACCTTTTGCAAGGACATCCCGAATTGAGCGTCTGAATTAAAATACTTTATTCTAATCCGAAAATTGCATAGGAGACGGAAGAGTGGAGACAATTAATATTGTCATTGTGGAAAATGAGGAACTCGAAGCAATTAAGATTAAAGACATGCTCAACAAGCTGGGCTGTAAAGTATGTATTTCCCCGGGGAAAAAAGCTTTCCAAAAAATAAAGAAAGAGCGTCCCGATCTTGTAATCATTGACGCGCAGGCACAAGAACTATTACCTGATCTTGAAGCGGCTCTCCGCCTTCAAAATGGTTACGATGTCCATGTCGTTTTATTACAACCTGACGCTGAACAAGATGGCCAACTCAGCAGTAAAAATGCAGGCTCGATCGCTTTTTTACGAAAGCCTGTGGACTCTACTTCTCTGAAGAAAATCATAGACTCCATTCGCCGTCAAAAGTACAGAAAAGACCCAGGTGAAAAATGGCTATCTACTGCGATGAAAAACCTTGGGGAAGCGGTGATCAAACTGGATGCTGATGGGAAAATTACATATTTTAATTCTGTGGCGCAGGAATTCGTCCCTGATTTGGCAAAAAAAGCCATGGGACAAGATTTTGCCCGCCAGGTTCAAATTTACGATGCAACCACAGGCAGGTTGATCCAAAATCCGTTTGAATATGTGCTCTATCACATCAAGAATGCAACGCAGACACACCTGACTCATTTGCTTGACCGTACCGGCCATAAAAAGTACTTTGAATTGACAGCACTCCCATTGTTTGATGACCGTGGCAAAATAGAGGGAATGCTACTCATTCTGAACGATGTTACAGAGGCCATACGGCAAGAAGGCAAATTCCTTTCATTGCAGGAAAAATTCAAAAGATATCAGGAAGAAAGTCTTACGGGCGATTTTGTTGCTACTGTTGAAGGTTCTATTTATGGTTGCAATTCCGTGTTTGTCCGTCTTTTGGGGTTTACAAGTGAGGAGGAAATTAAGCGGCACAAAATATACGATTTTTATCCAAACAAAAAAAGCTTTCAATGGCAGATGCAACTCCTTCAAAAAAAGCAAGTAAGCGAGTCTTACAAATCAGTCTGGAAAAATCGCAGTGGCAAGACCATTTTCGTCATCGAAAAGCTCGTGGGTCAGTTTGTCAATAAAAAATTAAAGGAAATCCGGGGGCGTCTCTTTGACATTACGGATCATGTCAGGATTGAGCGGCAATTACACCATGCACAAAAAATGGAATCTATCGGCACTATGGCCGGCGGCATTGCGCATGATTTTAATAATATGTTGGGATCAATTCTCGGTTACGCATCGTTTATGAAGACGAGTTTGCCGGATGAACATCCGTTTTATAAATACCTCGATGCCATTGAAAAAAGTTCGACGCGGGCATCCGAATTAACAAGCCGTTTGCTCACCTTTGCACGCGATGTGAGTTATGAAAGCATTCCCATTAATTTGAATAATCTCGTTGCTGAGGCCATTTCCATCATCCAAAGTTCCATGGACAGCTCAATTGAGATTACAACAATGCTCGATGACGATCTCCCAACCGTTGAAGCTGACAGCGGCGGACTCGTTCAAGTGATTATGAATATTTGTCTCAACGCAAAAGACGCCATGCCGGATGGCGGCTCATTAACCATCCATACAGCGACTGAAGAGATTGAAAAAGAATCCGATTCCATCGGAACAAAAAATTCAATGAAATATGTTGTATTATCGATAAAAGATTCCGGCACCGGTATGGACCATGAAACGATGCAAAAAGCTTTCGAGCCGTTCTATACAACAAAAGCTAACGGCAGAAACAGCGGACTTGGGTTGTCGACTGTTTACGGCATAATAAAAAAGATGGACGGCTTTATCAAAGTGAACAGCAAAGTCGGGCAGGGTACCGAGTTTCGCATCCATCTGCCGGCCAGCGACAAACCGGAAAAAGAGATACAACACGAATACGAAACGGACGTTGTTGGAGATGAAGTCATTCTTGTCATTGATGATGACAGCAGTGTTTGTGCATTAGCAACAGATATTTTGCAAAAATTTGGCTATAAAGTTTTTTTGGCGGAAAATGGCTCGCAGGCAGTTGATTTTTTTCAAAAACACTGGGAGGAAACAGACCTGGTCATTCTCGACATGGTGATGCCCAAAATGGGCGGCGAAGAAACTTTTGCACAATTAAAGCAGATGAAGCAAAATGTCAGAGTTCTTTTAACGAGCGGATACAACTTTAATGATAAAATGCAGGGACTGCTGGATCAGGGCGCACATGGATTTCTTCAAAAGCCATATCATTTTAATACATTACTGGCAAAAATAAGAAAAATTCTGGCTGAAAATCCGGAAGAAACTTTTAAAACACACCCGAATAAAACAATTCATCATGTGTAGAAAATGAGTACTTGATTTTACTGTTTCTCTGAATTAAATTGCAGTTTGAATTCCATTGATTAATTATTAAACGGAAAAAATGCAATCTTTTCAAACAAAACTGACGGTGCGTGTAGGCGACATGAATTACGGCGGACACCTCGCCAATGATAAAACGCTTCTTTATTTTCATGAAGCAAGGATTCGCTACTTCAGGGAACTCGGCATAACCGAAGGAAATATCGGTGATGATGTCGCTCTGACCCAGACCGAAGCATACATAAACTATACCGGTGAAGCTTTTTGTGGTGATGAACTATTAATTAAAGTTCAAATTGACAATATCACCCGCGCGCGATTCAAAGTTAATTACGAAATCACAAGAATCGGGGATGAAAAAAGCATTGCAACGGGTTATACAGTTCTGGCCGGGTTCGATTACTCTTCCAAAAAGCTGAAGCGGATTCCGCAATCATTTAGAGATAAAGTAACAAAATTTCAGGATGTTTAAGAAAGTCCAATGAAAAATTTTTCACACCAATTTCCTTTCTCGCTTCGTAAAATCTCATCTAAAGAGAGTCTTGTTCTGTACATTTCCATGTTTGTCATGGGTGCGTGCGGCCTTGCTTATGAATATACTTTGAGCAAGGTTGCGTCCGATATTCTCGGCAATTCAATCCGACAATGGGCAATCATCATCGGGGTGATGATGTTTTTCATGGGTGTTGGCTCCGACTTGCAGAAATACTTTAACAACCGCGATCTCGTTGATAAATTCATTTACTTTGAAATCCTTATCGGGTTGCTCGGCGCTTTCGGCCCCATCACCTTGCTTTATACTTTTGCCAAAATCCCAAGTCATTACGTCCTCGTACAATACTTTTTCGTTACAGCCATTGGTTTGATTATCGGATTTGAAATTCCGCTCATCACGCGCATAAATGAAACTTTTATCAGCGAACTACGGCTGAACCTGGGTGCGGTTTTAAAAATGGATTATATCGGCGCTTTGGTCGGTTCTTTAGTATGGATATTTTTACTGCCAAAATATTTTACAATCATGCAATCTGCGTTTGTTCTTGGTTTGGCAAATATTTCGATCGCACTCATGACATTTATTTTTTTCAAAGGGCTGGTGCGGCAGAAGCAAAAAATCGCAGCGTCGATTTTCGTTGTCTTTATTCTCATTGGCGTGGGATTTTTCTCTGCAAAAGGCTGGACAACTTATTCCGAGCAATTTCTCTACCGCGACCGCATCCTTTTATCCGAAACAACAAAGTACCAGCATATCGTCCTCACCCAATCCCGGGCCGGCGATATTTCCTGCTACATTAACGGCCATTTGCAATTCAATAGTTTCGATGAAGCGATTTACCATGAAAATCTTGTGCACCCTGCTTTTGCCCTCTCTCCTGTTCACAAACGCGTTCTCATTTTAGGCGGCGGTGACGGCCTGGCATTGCGCGAAGTTTTAAAATACAAGGATGTGCAGTCGGTAACATTATGCGACATCGATCCGCAAATGACGACACTGGCCGCAAAGAATCCGTATTTTCAAAAACTAAACAAAAACAGTTTGCAGAACAGTCGACTGACGATTATTCACAACAACGCTCTGATTCCCGCAGGAAAAGAAATGTTACAAATTGAAAATCAAAACGATTTCCAACGCTATTCTTTCCATGATGATGTGGAAATAAATGTCATCAATATCGACGCGGCAAAATTTGTTGAGCAAATCTCGGGAGTTTATGATATTATTATCATTGATTTTCCGGATCCCAACTCGTTTGATTTATCAAAACTTTATTCCGTAAATTTTTATCGGCATGTTAAAAAGAAACTGTCTGCTTACGGTATTGTAGTGCAGCAATCGACTTCGCCCATCCACGCCAAAGAGGTATTTCTTTGTATCGGACGAACAATAAAGAGCGCAGGGCTGGCAGTTGTCCCCTATCACGATAATGTTCCGACTTTTGGTGAATGGGGCTGGTGGATCGGCGGACGAGCCGAACGATATTCCCCGGAAACTATCGCACAAAAGCTGCGTACAATTGATACTTTGGACGTTCCCACAAAATACTTGACGCCGGAACTTATTCACGCTTCTTTAATATTTGGCAAAAATCAATTAAAATCATTAAATTCAGATGTAAATACCATCGACAATAACCGGGCATTCGCATATTATTTAAAAGCCTGGCAAAGAGAATGATGGTTATTTAGAAAAGGAGGAAAATTGTGAACGAAAAAATCTTTAAATACCTGGCTATCTTTTTCTTTCTCATTGTCATTATGTCATTGTGCAACAAACGGGAGACAAAAGTTGCACGATACAATGTCAATGTGCAAACTGTTACATCCAGCGCCGAAGGATTGGATTTGAAAGCAGTCGGCGAACTGGTCAAAAAAGCAAAGGATGCAAAGTCTCTGGAAAAGATGTTGAATTCTCCGAGTTCCGGTGTTAACAATCTCGATTTAAACGAAGACGGCAAAGCCGATTATATTTCGGTAACGGAATACGGCAACGACAAAGTCAAAGGATTTTCATTGACGACCCAGCCGTCGCCGGGTGAAACCCAGGAGATTGCCACCATTGAAATTGAAAAGACTTCCGATTCGAACGCGGAAATGCAAATCCATGGCAACGAGCAAATTTACGGCCGCAATTATTATCAACGCTCCAGCTTTGGCCTGATGGATTTTTTAATTCTCGGCTATTTATTCCGCCCGCATACCATGTATGCATCCCCCTGGAACTATGGCCGCTATCCGCCGTCATATTCTCCGTACAGGACAATGCCTAACAGCACCTACAGAAACAGAATGAACCAGGCGACACGAAACTCGTCATTTAGTCGTGCATCTTCCCCGGCGATCAGTTCAACGGTGAAATCACCAAATTCAGGAAAAGCAGCTAAAAGCATTCGCGCCCCATTGAAAAATCCAACCGCCTCACAAAAACAATTTCAGGCGAGGAACCCATCGAAACAAATGAAAAGCGGCGGTTTCGGTCGCAGGAGCACTTCGAGAGCACGTTCTGTTCGCCGCAGTTCTTATCGAAGAAGCGGCGGTTTTTCCGGTGGAAAATAAATAGAAATTATGTGGGAATTATTACTCTTTTTATCTTTCAGATTATTAAAATGGAGAACAAACAATGAACGAACTGATCTCAAGTTTTTTTAATATGGAGCCGGTGTACAAACTATGGCAACTGGACGGACCGGCTTATTTGTTTACATTCCTGGTCATCCTGGTGCTGGCCAAGCTCCTTTATGATTTGTTTACCCCGTTCAAATTGAACCGGCAGCTCACCGAGGTTGACAACAAAGCCGTTGCCGTTTCTTTTTCCGGCTATATGTTCGGAATTGGTATTGTGATGCTCGGTGTCATTTCGACCGAACCGGGAATTGGGGCTGCCATTGCCTCCCGACAGGAATTGTATAACGACTTGTTCAACACTGTCGTTTGGAGTTTGATCGGCATCATTTTGCTCAATATCGCACGAATCGTCAACGATCATCTCTTACTTGGGAAATTCAACAACGTCAAAGAACTTGTGCAAGACCGAAATGTAGGAACCGGTGCTGTAGAATGGGGCAGCTATGTCGGCTCCGCTTTAATCATCCGCGCAGCACTTTTTGGCGAAGATGTGACTTTCTGGGTTGGCCTGGCAAGCACGCTCCTGTACTTTGTACTGGGACAGCTTGGTTTTATACTTTTTGGCTGGATTTACCAGCGCATCAGCCGCTTTGATTTGTATGCCGAAATCGAACGTGACAATGTTTCCGCCGGAGTCGCTTTTGGCGCGAGTCTGACGGCTATCGCGATTTTGCTTTCCGGCTTTATCGTAAAGTATGACTCGATTCCCGGCTTTATCGTCTGGTTCATTATGAGCCTGTTTTTCCTGATCGTCAGCCGCTATCTGGTGGACAAGCTCATTCTTCCCGGCTCCCTGCTGGATGAAGAAATCAGCCGCGATCAGAACTGGGGTGCAGCGCTCGTTGAAGGCTGCGTTGCTATTGCCATTGCGCTCTTTCTCGTACCGGCATTTTTAAGTTGAATGATATTCTATGAGTGATTTGCGGATGAGTTGGTTACTGGAAACCGGAGGCCGGACACCGGAATCCGGATAACAGATGCCAGATGGATCCATCCGATCCTTTAGCTTTCTTCCAGTCTCCGTTCTCCGGTCTCCGTTTACCGGGAAAAAGAACACTCGAATAAAAAAAGCATGATTGGAGTCTACTTTTTGAAAAAATATTCTTTGACCGATGATCAAAAAATGCGTGACCGATGATCAAAAAATGCGTTTTGCCGGCTTGTATTTGCTGGAATATATGATCAACACGCCGCATGCGTTTTCTCTCTTTTTGGACGGAAATGATGAAGACCTGGAGTCAATCCTGGAATGGCTGCTGGCGCAAAATTACATTCAGATTAAAAATAATGAAAAATACATCCCAACGCCGGAAGGGCGCAAAGAACTGGAAAAGTTCATGGCGCGTTACAGCGA
>JAADGR010000222.1 GCA_013152225.1 Calditrichota bacterium | reverse complement strand
GCGCACAAATTTGATTTGGGGGCAGACCTGAAAATTAGTCAGGCCGTCGATTATCTGGGACAGCCTATAGAAAAATCAAAAATAATGTTTGCTAATGCGCCCGTCTATCTGACGCTTGCGTCTCCATTGCCCTCCTGGCTGCAAAGGATCATATTTGCAAACGATTCGGATAAAAGTCCATTCATTTTGTACTAATTTATGCTCTCCTGGCTGCAAATAAATCGTACATGCAAACCGATTAAAAAATAACGAAACGCACAAAATTGCGCATGCTTTCACCAAAAAGAAATTTTCAAACACTTTTGCCAAACTACAGTCATTAAAATATTGATCCAGGAAGGAGATTTTTCTTCGAACAGCATGGTAACAACACCCGGGGGATATTTTGCAAATTTGTATAAACTGCCCACCGTTAAACAAGCCACTGAAATGCTGATCTCGGAAGCATTAAAACGCGCCAATGGCAACCGAACAATTGCAGCACAACTACCGAGCATTACCCGGCAGACAATTGTAAAGTACACGAAGCAAAATGAGGAATAACTGTATCTGGTCATATTTTAAATTTTGCTTTAATTAATCCGACAATTCTCATAAAAAAGCCAAATCATCAGAGTAACGCCCGCAATACTGTAAACTAATTTTACGCTGTTAAAATTATTACCACCGTTAAATCGTTTAGAAACAAACACTGCGACAAAGATGTTAAAAAATAATTTTTCATCATCACAAACATGTAATTGCTAACCTCTTTAATCTTAGCAAGATATAAGTTTCAGTAAAGTGGCAATGAAATTGCAAAGCTGTTATCTATGCAAGATTACCCTTTATCCTCAAAACATCTTCTTGTTGCCGGGACAGAAGAGATTTTACAGCTTGTTCTGTCGACAGTTTTGCAGGAAGCCGGTTATAAAGTAACAACTGCAACGGATGGCATCGATGCCTTATTTACCATTGAAACATTTAACTTTACAAAACATCCCTTTGATCTTCTTATCATGGATTACCATTTATCGAAATTATCATGGCAGAAATTAACTGAAAAACTCGACAAATTAAGAATTGCCACGCCTGTCATTATAATCAGAAATCAAAAAAGCAGGAAATCCATTAATTTTCTAACGACAAGAATTATAAAATATTTGGAAACGCCTTTTTCAAAAGAAGAATTTATGAACACCATCAGACAATTGGTGGCCCTGTAATATATTCTTTTGAAATTGCTGCTCCTGTTTATTTATGAATAGAACCATCTGAGGAGAGAGACATGAAAATACGTTACCTTTTCTTTTTAATGATATTGGTCATCGCATTTTTTAATATCAGATCTACTTATGCGGCATCTGCAAAAATCTCCGGTTCTGTTAAAGATGCACAGACAGGAGAGCCCCTGCCGGGCGCAAATGTCATTATCGAAGGGGTGTGGCGCAATGGCCAGCTTAACAAGCTGCCGACGCCCCGAGGGGCAGCAACAGACGACGAAGGGTTTTACTATATCATAAATGTACGACCGGAAGTTTATGTCCTCAAGGCTATTATGATGGGTTATGTGAGCAAAGAAATCACAGGAGTAAAGGTCGATTTCGGACGAAGCATAAATGTAAATTTCAATTTGAAACCGACTACGATAGAAGGTCAGGAAGTGACGATAACGGCGAAGAAAGAAGTCGTACAATTAGATGTTTCATCGAGCGAAATAATTTTAAGCAAAAGTGAAACGGAAAACCTGGCTGTAAATGATGTGCAGGAAATAATAAATCTCACACCCGGCGTGTCAGTAAATAGCTATAATAATAAAATCAATATCAGAGGAGGTGGCTCTGATCAGGTCATGGCCTATCTGGATGGTTTTTCAATGAAAGACAATGTCTTTAACGTTCCCTTTTTGTCTTATAACCGTACAGCAATTAAAGAAATCACCATTCAAACGGGCGGTTTTTTAGCGGAATATGGCGATTTGCGTTCAGGCATCATCAATGTTCATACAACTGAAGGAGGAAGCAATTATTCTGTTTCCTTTGATAGTCGTTACAGCCCGCCGGGGTATAAATATACCGGTCCCAAAAAATACCTTGAGGATAAATACTTTCTTATTTATGGCAGCGATATTTCTATGGATTCAGTGAGGCTTGCACAAATGTTCCCACTCCCGCGAGATAAATTTGAAGGATGGATAAAGTTTTCAGAAAAAATGCTGACCGATCAGGATTCCACAAATGACATGTCTCCTGAGCAGCGAAGAGAACTCTGGCGTTGGCGTCATCGTGGACGGCAGGAAGGAAAGCTGCCGGATTATATTATTGATGCGACCGTGAGCGGGCCTATGCCCGGACGTTCCCTTCCGTTTTTGGGATCTGCTTTTTCGAAAATGAATTTTATGGTATCACATAGAACAAAATACAGTGCGTACGCTCATCCTGCGTTGCGCGACCACTTTTCTGAAAAAAATACCATGCTTAAATTTAATTACCATATTTCTCCGTCAATGCATATAACAATGCTGGGGATGTTGGCGGATGAATGGGGCATGGCGAATACAAATCGTGAAAGAGGCGACGATGCATTTATCATGCGTACCGGCGGGGGAGGAACTTATGGTAATTCCGTTTATCCTCTGGGTGATATCAGAACTTCAAACTGGGGATTAAACTTTGTTCATACATTGTCCCCAAAAACCTTTTATGAAATTCGTATTTCGCGCATGGAGCGCAATTATAATTTTCGACATGGCCCTGCGCGGGACACGACACTTGTAAAAAATATTTCCGGTGAATTCTATAGCATTCACTCCGATTCACTAAATATCCATGGCTATTGGGACCCGACAAACAAACATTATGTTACCAAAGATACGCTGCTTTTTCGTGGAGACGAAATATGGTGCCCACCTTCATCTTATGATGAAGCTCCAAACGGCTGGTCCATCCCGGGACGGCCCATTTATGATCAGATTGGAAGGCTGAATTTAAATGATTCCGCACCGGATCAGGATTTATCCAACGGATGGTCTTTCATTGTCCGTGGCGACCTGACAAGCCAGATCAACAAGTATCATCAGATAAAGACCGGATTTTACTACAATCAAAATAAAATTCACCGTGACTGGTACGAAGTGAGAACCCCCGTTGAAGATCGTGCGATTCGTTATAACAAGCTTCCAAGATATGGTGCCCTTTATTTTCAGGATCGAACTGAAATACGCGGCCTCATCGGCAACTTTGGCCTTCGTGGGGAATATTTTGATGCCAATTCTAAAAATTATGAACCGGGCGATCCTTTTTCGGATTACTTTTTTATTCCTGATATGTGGGCGAATTTAGACAGCATGAAATATGGACGTAGTAAAAAATACTATCGACTTAGTCCCCGCCTGGGAATTTCCCATCCTATGACGGCAAGCAGCAAGATTTATTTTAATTATGGTCATGCATATAATTCTCCAAACAACACCTACCGTTACGGATTTTTGCCAAACACTTATATGAATTCTCCTATCGAATGGCGTGGGAATCCCAACCTCAAGCCGGAAAAGACCGTGCAATACGAATTAGGATATGAACAAGTTTTATTCAAAGAATTTCTCATTCATACCGCTATTTATTATAAAGATGTTACGGATGAATTGGGCTGGGTGTATTATCAAAACGTCTTTTCTCCTGATCCGACGAGAAAATACCGTACATGGGAGAACAAGTCTTATGAAGACATCATTGGTTGGGAATTCAGGTTATATAAACGAGTCGGAACATTTCTAACGGGCTGGCTGCAAACCGAATTTAGCGGCCAGAAACGAGGTGAAATTGGATTTGAAAATCGCTTTGTTGAAGGAGACCCCTTTAATGTACCAATTTATTCCAAATATTCCTATCCTGACGAAGTGTTGTGGAATTGGATTCCGAGCGTTGTTACTAATCTGGATATCCATACTCCGGATGATTGGGGTCCCAGATTTTTAGGCACGAAGCTTTTAGGAGGGTGGCGAATTAACGCAATCCTGTCCTGGGCGGAAGGCTCCAAATTTACCTGGAATCCGACGAATAATCCGTTCATCCGAAACAATTTACAATATGCCAATTCTTTCAGCAACTCGTATTTTATCAGTAAAACCGTCCGAATAGGAAAACTACCGGCTGTGTTTTATCTTGATGTTCGTAATTTGTTTTCACGCAAGCTGTTAAATGTCGGAGTTTTAGACGGACTTTCAGAAAACCCGGGTAGTGAGAAATACAAATATTATGCGTCGTTAAAAAAAGGCGATCGCGTTGGGCATTACCAGGACTCCCATATTGTGCGTCCGAAAGAAAAACCTGGCGAAAACTATATTTATCGAGTCGGCGGGCCGATTCAAGTCTTTTTTGGATTGCGATTTAATTTTGATTTTGGCCAATAAAATGGATCGGAGGAAAAATAATGCATAGAAAAATATCATTTTGTCTTCTCTCTATTCTGATAATGTTTTCCCTTGCAAATGCGCAAATGAAAAAAGTTGCGCAGAGCAAAATGCAATTTTTAAAACTTGGGGTTGGCGCACGCGCTGTTGCCATGGGCGATGCTTTTATGGCAATTAGTGGGGATCCAATCTCCATTTTTTATAACCCAGCAGGGTGCGCCTATACTGAAGGACTCTCGCTCGCGTTTACACAAACGAATTGGATAGCGGATATTGACCATAAAGCAGGAGTTTTAACTTATAATACCGGCCGCTACGGTGTTATCATTGCCGATTATATAACCGTTGATTATGGATCTATGGAACGAACAGTTGTCGATGCGCACGCCTGGGAGGGTTACATCAGCCAGGGAAATTTTTCTGCCGGTGAATACGCCTTTGGGCTTGGTTATGCGACTGCCATCACAGACCGGTTCTCGTTGGGTGGGCAGGTAAAATATGCTTATCAGGATCTTGCGTCAAGCCAGGTATGGCAATACCTGTACACTGAATTCCAATCTACAAAGCGCATAAAAAACGAGACTGAAGCTGTTGCTTATGATTTCGGCACTTTTTATAATTCTGACTTTAAAAATATCAGAATAGGTATGTCGGTACAAAACTTTGCCAATAAACCTCTGCCCATTACATTTCGATTCGGGGCAGCAATTGATTTGAACGAACTCATTGCTCCCAACGAAAAAAAATATGTTTTAACCTTTGCGGTTGATGCATTGCACCCCAAAGATTATTCCGAAAGAATGCATTTTGGCCTCGAGTATGTCTTTGATAACCTTTTCGCTTTGCGTGGTGGATACAAGCTGAACTATGATGAGGAAAGTTTTACCGGCGGCTTTGGCTTGAAAACAGCCATAAAGGGTCTTCATATGCAATTTGATTACTCTTTTACAAACTTTGGCGCCTTTGGTTTTATTAATAGATTTTCGCTAGGCATACGACTATAAATGGCAAGGTTGGAAAATTTGTGGTTGTAAGAACTTTAACGGAAGAGGAACCTGCATATTAAAAAGTTCAAAAGGCTTAAGATGAATAGCAAATTAAAGTTTGGCTTGATACTACTTTTAATGTTTCTTTATTCATCAGGGCAAGCTCAAATCACAGGCAAAAAAAACCTTTGGGTCGGAGAACTCTGGCATCAGGATGAAGATATTCCGAGCGGTGGCTGGGAAAGCTCTTATATCTGGCCCG
>JAADGR010000410.1 GCA_013152225.1 Calditrichota bacterium | reverse complement strand
TTGGGCAAGGCAAAACCGAAGAAATTATCAAACTGATTAAGCTCGGGGTAGATGATTTTATTCAAAAGCCCTTCGGAGATATACAAGTTGTTAAATTAATGATCGAGCAAATTTTGCAAAGAATGGAACAAGATGTTGATAAAGCATCTCTAAATGACATCGATCTGATGCTTTTAAATTCAAATCGAATGGTGGGGCAAAGCGAAGCGACACTCGCGTTGAAAAGAACCATTCATAAAGTAGCCCCACTGGATGCTACGATTCTCATCCTCGGCGAAACCGGGACGGGTAAAGAAGTGACAGCAAAAATGATTCATGAAGCCAGTCCGCAAAAGAATAACAATTTTATTCCCGTCCATTGCGGCGGCATTCCGGACACATTGTTGGAGAGCGTTCTTTTCGGGCACGAAAAAGGATCGTTTACCGGCGCCTACAAAACACATAAAGGTCATTTCGAAATTGCCAACGATGGCACAATCTTTCTTGATGAAATTGGTGATACGACGCATTCGTTTCAGGTCAAGTTGCTTCGTGTGCTTCAAAACAAACAGTTCCGCAGAATTGGCGGTTCCGACATTTTAACGACAAATGCGCGAATCATCGCCGCAACGAATCGTGATTTAAAGTCGATGGTAGCAAGGGGGCAATTTCGTGAAGACTTGTACTATCGCCTGAATGTAATTTCTTTGCGCATCCCGCCCTTGCGCGAAAGGCCGGAAGACATCCCTCTTTTGGTTCGCCATTTTATACGCCGATACTCCAAAAAACACAATCATCTCGGGGTTTACCTCAAACCGGAAACTATGGAGATCATTAAAAGACAGCCATGGAATGGAAATGTACGCGAACTGGAAAATGTGATCGAAAGGCTGGTTGCCCTGTCGGATTCGGACTGGATCGGACCGCTTGAATTGCCGGAAGAATATTTGCAGTCCCACCCCGTACAAATATTGAACCGATCGCAATTTCTGCCTTATGCAGAAGCAAAAAACATGTTTGAAAAGGAGTACATCATCAATCTGCTGGCAAAGACGAACGGCAATGTTTCCCGGGCGGCGAAGCTTGCAAAAATGCCGCGACAAAACCTGCATTTGAAAATTAAAAAACACAATCTTCGTACAAAGTCAAACCATTTCGAATCGTTTGAGGAAAATGAACCGGTTTCGGCATCACAATAAACTTTGACTTGCTTTTTAAAAATATTTTGTTATAATATTTGCAGGGAAAACGGTTTCAACCAACATTCAAGCCTGATCGAATATTAGAAAACACTGTTTTGGTTCTTCGGTACTGCAAAATAAAAATGGTTGGCTTTATTATTCGTGATCTTTTAGTGCCGTTTTTTTTGGGAACTATTAAAATCAATTTCGGTTAAAAAAAATGCAGGCGGTCAATCCCCTCCTTTGAATGCTGACCCCCTAGGCATTCGAATTTTGGCCGTCTGCTTTTTTATTTTAAATTCAATAGTAATTTTTGTTAAAAATAGTTAACTTCTGACATATCATTTAATGAATAACAAAGAAGGAATACTGATTCTATGAAAAAATTTACATTGCTCTCCACTATTTTCTTGTCTGTATTGATCCTTTCCTGCAACTCGGAAAAAAAGAGCGAATCAAATCAAACTCAGGGGATGCAACAAAAAGGCCATTTGCCTGACGGAGAAGTATTGTACACTGTGCCGCAGGGCTGGGTATCAGAGCAACCCAGCGGTTCCATGCGCCGTGCACAGTTTCGCCTGCCTGGTGCGAACGGTCAGGATGACGGTGTTTTGGCTGTTTTTTTCTTTCCCGGAACCGGAGGCTCTGTACAGTCTAACCTGTCGCGATGGTACAATCAGTTCACTCAGCCGGATGAAAAACAGACACATGAAATAGCAAAAGTTGAAAAAAAGACCGTGCATGGATTGCCCGTTACAATCACTTTTGCCACAGGGACTTTTCACAAGTCGGCGAGTTCGATGACGATGGGAGGCCCAAAAGTAGAACTGCCGAATTATGCGCTTCTGGCAGCGATTGTGGAAACGAACAAAGGCCCATGGTTTTTCAAAGCAATCGGCCCGGAAAAGACACTTTTACACTGGAAACAAAGTTTTTACGAATTTGTTGATTCTTTTCATATCAACAAGTCAGTTTAAAAATTTTTATTGGACAAGATGTTTCAAGTTTTATATTTGTATTATGTGAGCGCCCGTAGCTCAATTGGATAGAGCTTCTGACTTCGGATCAGAAGGTTGGGGGTTCGACTCCCTCCGGGCGCGCATAAAAAAAGCCCGTTTTTGTAAAAAACGGGCTTTTTAAAAATCCGGGGATCATCATTTTACACACGTCTGTTGCTAATCAACAACGTCTTTGTATCCAACTTTAACCGCAGCTTTTGCAAATCTTTCTTGTCGTGTGCTTTTAACAATTCAAATTCAATATAATCAGCATGAGGATTTAACTTAATGATAACGGAAAGGTAGTCGTTGAAACGGTTCACAGGGGCGGGGATTTTATTTTCATCAAGTTGCAATTCTTCCCTGTGCAGTGTTGCCGAGAACCATATTTCGATTTCTTTTTTCTCTACATACTTCTTCCACAACGCCATTTCCTCCAATCTGGCCTGATCAAATTGAAAGCCATCAACAATTAACAATGTTGGTTGAAACGATGTGTTTTTTAAAAAGCGGTCAATCTTATCATGAACTTCTGCAATATCAATATCTTTCTGCTTAAAGTGCAAAAGCAATCTTTGTGGAATAATCTCATCGTACACGCCAAAAGCATTTTCCAACTTGTAAGCTTTAACAACCTCATTAAAGACCTGCTTGTACCAGTTTCCTATGTGATCAGGGTCATCCGCGAATGACACATGCAGAACTTTTTCGCCTTTTAAAAGTTTATCCGTTGCCACGTGTACAAGGCATGCAGTTTTCCCCACTCCTTTCCTCGCAGCAAAGACACCAATGTTTCCTTTTCCAAGTCCTCCATGAATCGATCTTTCCAGCACCCGAATTGGACTTTTTTCAATCAATTCTTTTTTTAACATGTTGCTTCCTTGTCTTTTTCAAAAACTTTTTATAATTAAATCATTTAACCGAATAAAACAAATACATTTTAAGAATATCAGGATTTTTTTTGGTTTTCGGCGTATTCTTTTTTTAGTGCTTCGGAAATCGATTCGGGCACTTTAGCATAGCGGGAAAACTCCATCGTAAACTCGGCCTTACCCTGGGTGGCAGAACGCAACACAGTCGAGTAGCCGAACATTTCTTTCAGCGGCACCTCGGCATCGATGACTATAAAAGTGCGATCCTCGGTCGCGCTATGGACAATGCCACGGCGTTGATTGATTGTCGCCAACACCGCGCCCTGAAATTCAGACGGAGACTCGACAGACACGCGCATAATGGGTTCAAGAATAATGGGTCTGCATTTATTATAGACTTGTCGAAACGCCGCAATCGCAGCAGTCTTGAATGCCATATCAGACGAATCAACGGGATGGTAGTTGCCGTCGTTGATGGTCACCTTTACACCAACGATGGGAAAACCAATCAGAGAACCCTTGTCAAGACAGACTTCAAAGCCTTTTTTACAGGAAGGAATATATTCCGTGGGAATAGCACCTCCCTTGATTTCATCAATAAATTCAAAGTCCCCTTCATGAAAGGGTTCAATTTTTCCGCCTATTCGTGCATATTGCCCTGCACCACCTGTTTGCTTTTTATGAATATAATCAAAGGAAGACGGTACCGAAATACTTTCCCGATAGGCAACTTGCGGCGCACCGGTTTCTGCGGCCACATTATATTCACGCTTCATTCTTTCAACATAAACATCCAAGTGCAACTCACCCATACCCCTTATGATCGTATCATTTGTTTCAGGATCAACATACGTTTGAAAAGTGGGGTCCTCTTTACAGAATCGATTGAGCGCCTTGGCCATGTTTTCTGCAGATTTATTATCAACCGGTTTCAGAGATAATGAGATGACAGGACTTGCAACATACATTGAAGCCATGGAATAGTTGATTCTACCGGAGGTAAACGTGTCGCCCGACGCGCAATCAATTCCAAACATTGCGACAATATCACCCGGATCGGCTGAAACAATATCTTCCATCTCGCTGGCCTGCATTCGTATAAGCCGCCCAACACGAACTTTTTTCCCTGTGCGCATATTTGTAATCTCATCGCCTTTTTTTAGCCGCCCCTGGTAAATGCGAACATAAGTCAATTGCCCAAAACGGGTATCATCCAGCTTGAAGGCAAGGAGAACGAGCGGCAAATCGGGTTCCGTTTTCAGGACAACCTGGGCTTCGTCCTTGTCGAGGTCAAAAGCCGTATTTTCGACCTCATCCGGAGAAGGCAAATATCTTACAATGGCATCGAGGAGAGGCTGAACACCTTTGTTTTTAAACGCCGAGCCAAGAAAAACCGGCGTCAGTTCCAACGAAAGCGTTCCTTTTCGAACAGCGTCATAAACCAAATCTTGGTTCACATTGTCTTCGAGATATGCTTCCATGAGTTCGTCGCTAAACATGGAAACGTTATCAAGCAAAATGTCCCGTTTTTCCAAAGTTTTGTCCAAATATCCGGCAGGAATGTCCTCCTCGCGGACGTGGTTTCCTTCGTCTCCGTCGAAATAATAAGCTTTCATCCTGATCAGATCAATCACGCCTTCATGATCAGCTTCCAGGCCAATAGGAATTTGCATCATCACTGCGTTATGGTTCAACTTGTCACGTAACTGATTGGTTACTTTTTCCGGATCAGCTCCCATTCGGTCGCACTTGTTTACAAAAGCAAGTCGCGGCACTTTGTAGCGCGTCATTTGCCGGTCAACGGTAATCGACTGGGATTGCACCCCACCAACAGAACATAATACAAGGATTGCCCCATCGAGCACGCGAAGCGATCGCTCGACCTCAACGGTAAAGTCCACGTGCCCCGGTGTGTCAATAATATTGATCGAGTGTTTTTTCCACTCAACATTAGTGGAAGCAGAGGAGATGGTGATACCGCGTTCCTTTTCCAATTCCATGGAATCCATAGTAGCACCTACGCCGTCTTTTCCTCTCACTTCGTGAATCGCATGAATTTTATTTGTATAATAAAGAATTCGCTCCGTAAGAGTTGTTTTACCCGAATCTATATGCGCACTAATACCGATATTGCGCATTTTCTTTAAATCCACAATTGTTTCCCTTCTAATATTGCTGTTCATTCCATTTCGTTAGTGCGAAAATTTTCGCAAAAGGTTTAAAGGTACGAAAAATAATGTGAAAGTGAAAGTGAAAAATTTCTTTGCACTTTATTTCTCTTAGCTCTTGACTCTTTACTGAATTTTTCTTAGTTTCAAATTCAATGAACTTGGACAACGGGGAAAATCAAAATCTTCATCGCACCTTTCAATCGTTCGTTTCTGATTATTATCTAAAAGGAGGCATTATGATAGAAGGAAGCAATACTGACAGCATCATGAACCGCAAGCTTCGCATGGGAATGGTCGGCGGTGGGCCCGACGCATTCATCGGCGAGGTGCACCGCAAAGCCGCACGTATGGATGGCATGATCGAACTCGTTGCCGGCGCATTTGATATTGATCCGCAAAAATCCCGGGAAATGGGTCGTTTACAAAACCTCGATCCTGATCGCGTGTATGATACTTTTCAGGATATGGTGGACAAAGAAAAAGC
>JAADGR010000054.1 GCA_013152225.1 Calditrichota bacterium | reverse complement strand
TTTGGATGTCTCCATACAGGCTGCGACATATTCGTCTTGATCTTCAACTCATCGCCGATCTGATTGATCCCGACAGCAGCGTCCTTGATTTAGGGTGCGGCGATGGAGCATTGTTGCATAAACTTTTTAGCGAAAAAGGTGTTCAGGGCCATGGTGTGGAATTTCATCATTCCAGCCTGTACGCCTGCATCGAAAAAGGCGTTCCCGTCATTTATGGTGATCTTGATGAAGGTTTGAATGACTATCCTGATAAATCCTTTGACTATGTGGTCATGAGCCGAACCATCCAGGTTGTCAAAAAGCCACACGTCATTTTAAATGAAATGCTGCGGGTGGGAAAAATCGGCATCGTCAGTTTTATCAATTTCGGCTATTGGCCGGTTCGCTCGCAGTTGTTTTTCAGGGGAAGAATGCCGCAAACAAAAACACTGCCCTTTCAATGGTATAACACGCCCAATATTCACCTTTCAACGATCAAAGATATTCGCGAATATTGCCGTGCTGAGGGAATCATCGTCCACAAAGAGATCAATCTTGTGAAAGAAAGTGCAAAACATCCCCTTGCCAATCTAATGCCCAACCTGTTCGCCGACCTTGCGATATTCGTTCTTCAGAAAAATGATGGTTAGCCGCTGCGTCTGATGGCTGGAGGTTGACCGTCTGTATCCAATTGAAATATGAGTAATTCGTAAAAAGTCCAAAAATGTCATTGCGAGCGAAGCGAAGCAATCTGAATGTCTGCTAATGGGTTGTTTTTGGAGATCGCTTCCCCGATAATTCGGGGTAAACTGTCGCTCTGCCCCTCGCGATGATATGCTTTTCGACTTTTTACGAATTTGTCAAATATTGACTCGGACTTTTTCTATTTTACTTTTCTGCATTTCCGTCGTATCATTATTTGAAAGCGAGAACAACAAAACCGGAGCGTTTTTGCCAGAACTTTATGACATTTTTTTGCGCTGCCAAAACGGTGATCTGGCGGCCTTTCGCCAGGTCGTCGAAACGCATCAATCCTTTGCTTTTTCATTGGCGCTGCGCATGCTCTGTGATGCTGAAGATGCCCGCGATGTGGTGCAGGAAAGTTTTATTAAAGTCTGGCAAAATATTGGCCAATTTGATCCGAACAGAAAATTTACAACGTGGCTCTATAAAATCATCACCAATCTTTGTCTGGATTATTTAAAAGCCAGAAAAAGAAAAAACCGCCTTTTTTCATCTCCTTTGGATAGCAAAGTTGGCAATCTGGCTCGTGCGGAAGTTGATGAAGAAAAAAATTGCATGAACAAAGAACTGATCAAAGAAATAAAAATGCTCGCCGAAGGTTTGACGCCGAAACAGCGGATCGTGTTTGTTCTTCGCGACCTGCAGGGCCTGGAGATGGATCAAGTGGTCAAAATTACGGGACTGAATAAGAGCAAAATAAAAAGTAATTTGTACCATGCCCGCATGAACATTCGGGCAAAACTCGAAGCATTGGAAAAAGAAAAATGAGTTGTAAAAAATATCAAAAAATGCTTTTTCTCGATCGACCGGGTGAACTTTCACAAAGTGAGCAGAAAGAGTTGCAGCAGCATCTTTTAACCTGTACGGCCTGTGCAAAATTGCAGGAAAAGATAGAAAACGATGCGGCCATAATAGAAAGGCTGCGCCAGACAGCCGTTAATGTACCGAATGCTTTCCAACTGACTGATGATATTCTCTATAGTGTCAAGTTGCAGCGCCGGGCTCTGAACATTCAAAGAAAGAGATGGATCAATAATTTATTTCCACGTTTTACACTTCCGCGCCTGCGCTTTGTTCTGACAACGTTTGTCGTTTTAATCATTGCCGGGTTTTTGGGTCAAGAGGTGATGATTCTCGGGAGAATATCAAAACTGGAAAAGCAGCTTGCCGACAAACCAACCGTTCAGTCACATGATATTCATGAAAGTGCAGCGATGAAAAGCTTTTTGAAAAATCTGGATCAACTCGCTTTGGTCAAAGATGATAAAATACTTGTCAACAAAAAAAGTCTGGAGACGCTGTTAAAATCTTATGGTGAGTTGAAAATGTCCAATAGAATTCTTTTGCAGTATTTGCAGGATCATAAAGCTGAAATTGAAGGCTTTTATGAAAAAAGCATCAACCCTGATCAGATTGAAAAAGTTCTGAAAAAAGATAAAAGATTTCGTCAATTGATCCGCGAATCATAAATCCGGAGCAACATAATGAACACGCGAAATAAAAAATATCTCGTCCTGAGCTGGGCAATCCTGCTCATTATTTTTTCCGGTTGTCATGATGTGGAAATTATGACCCATGTTTTGCCGGATGGATCTATTTTGCGGGTGGTTTCAATACCGGGAGATTCTACGAAAATTTATGCTAGTGCTTATCCTGTGCCTCTGGATTCAAGCTGGCAGATCACAAGAGCCGGAAAAGAGAATTCAAAAGGTTTCATTTACACGGCGTCGAAATCCTTTAAAAAGGCATCTGAAATCAATAACGAGTTTTTGTCTCCTGGCGACACTATTTTGTATGTACGGCCGATAGTAAAGCTGGAAAAACGGTTCAGGTGGTTTTACACGTTTTACGCCTGGAACGAAACTTATAAAGCGCATGGCCTTCAATTCTCCAACGCGGATTCGCTATTAGCAAGAGAGGTTGAGAAAAGAATTGCTGAACAAGATAGTGCAAATAAAGATGACGATTCATTTGATATAGAAGAAGAATTGATCTTTGAAGATTTGTATCACACCATTCTCAGGGCCGCGGAAAAGATAAACGATCCCACGCTCTCTCCGCAACTTGTTAAAGAAAAAAAACAGGATTTGCATGACTTGATGATAAAGGCCGACGGCGATTTCGATAAATTCGTGGATGACGTTCTTAAAGCGTGCAAAGACGTTTATCAAACCGGTGCCGTTGTAAAGCTCAAACCGTTTATTGAACAATTCAATGAAAAGCTCTTGCAATATTTGAATTTTATCGAAAGATCGATCGGGGAAACATATAAAAACTCGGTTATCATGCCCGGTGTTATTACAGCAACAAATGCCCAAAAAGTGAACGGCAATAAAGCCTCGTGGGAAGTGGATACGGACAAGTTCCAAATCAAGGATTATCGGATGTGGGTGGAATCCAGGCGGATGAACGTGCTGCCAACGGTTATAACGGGCTTGTTTCTTCTGGCATGCATAACGGGCATTATCGTCATCTCTATGAAAATGAAAAAAGAAAACTAAACCAGAACAGACAGCGGATGCCCGTAAGGGCTCCGGTTGTCTATACTGTGTAGCTTCTTATGAATAGATATGCTGCCGTGTCAGCGGCAAAGAATTATTCAGCCCTTTTGTAAACACAATTTGATACAACCGCGTCGTTCCATAGCGAAAACCGGCTGCGCTGCCATTAAGAAACATCCGCCACATGCGCACAAATTTTTCATCGTACATTTTATGAATTTTCGCAACATTGGCTTCGAATCTTTTACTCCATTCCTCCAGGGTCATGGCATAATGGAGGCGGAGATTCTCCACATCGATGGGAACAAGTCCGGTCTTGCCCATAGTACGGATAATCTCATCCAATAACGGAATATAGCCGCCCGGGAAAATATATTTGATTGTCCAGGCGTCAGGCTGGGTTGGTTTCTCTTTGCCAATAGTATGCAAAAGTCCGAGACCTCCCGATTTGAGCAGAGAATTAGCCTTGACGAGGAAAGTCGGAATATAGTTTTTGCCCACATGCTCAAACATTCCGATTGAAACAAATTTATCAAATTTGCCGGCCATCTTGCGGTAGTCCTGATACAAGATGGAAACCTGATCTTCGAGGCCTTCCTTTTTTACTTTTTCCTGTCCATATTCAACCTGGGGGCGGGAAAGTGTACACCCTGTGCCTTTCACACCAAAATGTTTTGCCGCGTAAATGAGCATGCCGCCCCATCCGCAACCCATGTCAACCAAAGTCTCGCCCTCTTTTAGCTGCAGCTTTCGACATATATGTTCATATTTCTGCTGCTGGGCTTTTTCCAGACTATCGTTTTCAGAGTGAAAGTATGCGCATGAATATGTCATACTATCGTCAAGCCATAATTTGTAAAAGTCATTTCCGCGGTCATAATGGTAGGCAATGTTTTTGGCAGAACGAGATGCAGAGTTCAAAGTTCGCAAATGCTGGAAAAGAACACCGAGTTTTGTCCGGAATGACAACTTTATGTCCTCGACAGCGGGGGTAGCACCCATGTGCATCAATTCCATAAAATCGCCGTCTACATCGATGTTTCCGGCCATATACTCTTCGCCGAAGCCTAGTGCGCCGTCCTGTAAAAGTCTTTTTGCGGCGCGTTTGCTTTTAAAAGTGAGAACAAACGCAGCTTTACCTTTACCATACGTTTTGGATTCACCATCCCAAAAACGGATTTCAAACGAAATATCGCTTTTGGTTTTGCTGAGGGCAAGCAAAAGCCCGTCTATCATTGCTTTCATAATGCTTCCTCCGTTGCAATTTACAAGTGGCATTAAATGGATATTATTATAACTTTTAAAATGAGCAAAAGATTCCTGTATGCATTTGTTGTTGATTTTTTTCGCTCCAGGACATACATTGAATAAATAAATCGGAGAACATGTTGGCAAAGTTTTATAAAATCGGCTTGCTGCTGCTTTTTCCATTCCATGCACTTTTCGCCATCGAAGGCGCAGAAATTGCCATTTATAACGGTGAAGGAACCTGGTATGACGGCATTGTTTCATTCGAGCAATTCCTGGATTGGAAGGAGATTACCCATGAACGTCTCGGGCCGCTTGATGTTAACCTGAATGATTTAAAGAACTATTACAATGGAATTTATTTCCCGGGCGGGGATGCGTATTATTATAAGCGCGCGATCAATCAAACCGGATTGCAGCATATCAGAGAACTAGTGGATGGCGGGGGCGCTTATATCGGCATGTGCGCCGGGGCATACTTTGCGTCCGATTCAGTGGATTGGGAAGGAGAATTTTACGACTATCCGCTTGATCTTTTTCAGGGAACTGCAACCGGTGCAATTGATGAAATTGCCCCGTGGCCCGATTATGTGATGACCATAATTGATCTTAACCCGGATAATCCAATTAACCAATACGAACCCCCAACGCAAACCACTTTGTATTATGGCGGACCGGTCTTTGAGTCGCACTATGAGGTAATTGTAGATACTGTCGCCACTTGGAATGAATATTACGACGATGCAGCAATTATCAATTTTTCTTATGGCAGTGGGCGTGTGTTGCTGGTTGGCCCTCATCCTGAAATTGAAGAAGACAGTGACCGCGACAGCACAGATTTTGCACAGGATCTGGATGACGATGGTACGGAATGGAATTTACTCTGGACAGCAGTGGACTGGGTGCTGGGTCGTTCCATTTCACAGCCCCCGGGCATCGGTATTCTCGGTGATGTCAACGACGACAGTTCGGCAAATTCGACCGATGCTTTGATCATCCTTTCCTGCGATGTTGGAATCAATGTGAGCCGGTTTTGCCCGATGAACTGCGGCGATGTCAATGAAGATGGTTCGGTCAACTCTACGGACGCTCTCATTATCCTCTCCGCCGACGTTGGCATATCAACCCCATATCCGGTTGGCAGCAATGGCTGCCCGGAATCCATCATGCCCTGTGCCGGCTGTTCAGGAAACTAGTTTTATTAAAATTGAAAAGGCATTTCAG
>JAADGR010000001.1 GCA_013152225.1 Calditrichota bacterium | reverse complement strand
TTGATGACACCATCGGAATTCACACCACGAATTGCTGAAATTTCAACTTTGCTGATGGGCTGTTTGAAGGCAATAATGGAAAGAACTTCCAGTGCAGCACGAGAAAGGCGGGATCTGAGCTTGTTTTCGTACAATCTGCTGAGCCATTTCGAATACTCTGGTCTGGACGAGAACTGATATCCACCACTTACTCTTTTTAAAAAGATTGATCTTGACTGATAATCCTGATTTAAAAGTTCAATTGCCTCTTCAATTTCCTGTTTTTCCGCATCATCTTGCAAAATGTCATTTATCTGTTTAATTGAAATCGGTGAATCTGATGCGAAAATGAGAGCTTCTACAACGTACTTTAACTGATCTTTATCCATTTAGCCTTTTTATGTAAATTTCCTCAAAAGGATTCTCCTGGGACGCGCGAATTATTTGTTGTTTTATGAGTTCCAAAATAGCAATAAAAGTAACGATCCAAACTATTTTATCATCGTGTAAATCAAATAGCTCGACAAATTTGATTTCCTGCACCTCGTCCAGTTTCTGTAAGATAGACTCAATACGTTCTTCAACGGTGACATTTAAAACTTGTACCCGATGAATGCTTGTTTTTTTCGAATGCTCAACAATTTTCTTAAATGCTGCAACCAGATCAAAAAGTGTAACATCGGATGAACTGAGATATTCTCTGTCAAAACCATTTTTTTCGTACCTGAAAGCACCGCGGGGAAATTGCCTGCGCGATGTTTCTTCTTTTTCGCCCAGATCGACGGCAATATCTTTGAATCGTTTATATTCCAAAAGCCGATAGACAAGTTCCTGCCTGGGGTCTTCAATGTCCTCAATTTCCTCTTCGATAGATGGCTTGGGTAAAAGCATCTGGGCTTTTATGCGCATGAGCGTAGCAGCCATCAGAATAAAATCACTTGCCGATTCCAGATCGAACAGCTTGATTATTTCAATATATTCCAGATATTGCTGCGTCACGCTTGAAACAGGAATATCATAAATATCTAATTCATTTTTTTTTATTAAATAAAGAAGAAGATCGAGCGGACCTTCGAAAGATTCCAGTTTAACCTTATACGGCATATAATTCTATACTTTTATAAACGTGCATACAAAATGAAGGCCGCTTATTTGCGGCCATTAGAATTTGCATCTCGGTTTTTACCTTTCTAAAGTTCTGAAAGGTGTTTTGCAACAATGTCACTCTTTTAATTCATGAACAAATAGGGTTTCCACGATCGCTCACTTACACCAATGAGATATTGCATGAAAAAAAGATAATTCGGTTTTCGTGGTTTTTTCAGCAAGGGCGTGCGTGCCTGCTCGGGTGTTTTGTTACCCTTTTTATTGTTACAAGAAACGCAGGCGCAAACAAGATTTTCCCAACTGTCAATACCACCTCGTGTTCTGGGTATCACATGATCGATGGTCAATGGTCCCTTTCGGGAACCGCAGTACTGGCATTGATAACCGTCCCGCCTCAGGATATTTCGACGCGTCAGTTCAACGCGTTTTCGCGGTACGCGGACATAGCACAGCAAACGGATGATGCTGGGCAACGGGTATGCTAATCTTTGTGACCGCACCATCTTGGAACGCTTTTCGATAATTTCAACCTTTTGCAGATAGAACAGTATGATCGCCTTTTTGGCGCTGACGACCGTCATCGGTTCGTAGTTCTGGTTCAGCAAAAGTACTTTGGAATTAAGCATTTTAGTTCAAAAATTAATTGATAATTTATTATAAATCAGCTTAATAGTCAAGTCATTTCTATAAAATCCGGTAAAAGAATATTTATGATTTATGAGTCGTTCATAAAAAGTCTAAAAATGTCATTGCGAGGAAGCGAAGCAATCTGGATGTCGACTAACGTGCTGTTTTATAAAGATCGCTTCGTCGCTCCGCTCCTCGCGATGACATGCTTTTCGACTTTCATTTATTATCGAGGAATTTTCTCAGCTTCATAAATTAACATAATTGGAATATCATCTTCCACGCGGTAGCAGAGTCCTGCAAAATGGTCGGAGACCTTTCCGCATTCTTCATCCTGGCATTTTCCGTTTTCGTCGACAGGCATGCCGCATTCCGGACAATGTTTATTCATGCAAGTCAATGTGTCTTTTTCCTGATCGTATTCGAGGTCGCCCTTGCATGAAGGGCAAGCTAAAATATCCAATAATTCCTTGCTGACCAATTCAGAGCCTCCATTTTTTACAAACGTTTTATGACAGCCATCGTTAAATCATCATTTTGCTGCATGCCGTCCAGATGAGCAGAGACGTCGGCAACAATATTATTAATTAAATCTTCCGCTTTGCTGTTTCGATTTTCTTTGAGAAACAGGGACAACCGTTCATCACCATATTCGTCCAGAGATGAGTTCATCGCTTCCGTAACACCATCCGTATAAAGAAACAGTAAATCGCCGGCTTTCATTTGCACATGGCCCACCTGAAATTCAGTTTCTTTTAAAAGGCCAAGCGCCATCCCGCCAACATGAAGCTGTTGCGGATTCTCATCTACATGATAGAAATATGGCGGATTATGTCCTGCATTCACATAGAATAAATTCCCGCTATTCAAATCAAGTTCCCCATAAAATAGCGTGACAAAGCGTGACAGCGGCATGGATTCGAACATGACACGATTGATTCGTGACACTAATCTGCCAACCGACGCTGCATCAAACTCTGCTTTTTGAAAATGCATTGTCGTACGCAGGGTTGCCATAATCAGGGCAGCGGGTATCCCTTTTCCACACACATCGGCAATACAAAATCGGAGATGATTTTCAGGCAACATAATGTAATCATAATAATCTCCACCAATGGCTTTTGCCGGCAGATTTATAGCGGCGAAATCATAATTCTGAATTTCCGGCACGTGCTGTGGAAGCAAGTTTTCCTGAATTTCGCGCGCAACGTTCATCTCGTGTTCCAGAGCACGCTTTTCGAGCGATTCCTTGTGAAGAGCTGCCTGCCTGATAGCCAGAGTTGCGTGAATGGACAAGCCGGATAAAAATTCTTCATCCTCCTCACCAAAGACACCGCCACGCTTGTTCATAATTTGAAACACACCGATAATCTGCTCATCCTCGTTTCGCATGGGCATGCACAACATGCTCTTTGTATGAAATCCCGTGAGTTTGTCAAAATTCCCGGTGAATCGGGGATGCTCCATGGCGTTTTCAATATTGACGATCTCCCCCGTCTTTGCAACAAAACCGGCAATTCCCTGGCCAATGGGCAGCCGAATTTCATTCCTTTCATCCTTGTCGCTTATTCTAGACCAGACCTCTCCCTTTTCCCGGTCAACAAGATAAATTGTGCCGGCGCCGGCGTTTGTATTCTCCAACGCAATTCGCAGTATAATCTCAAGCAACTCGTCGAGATCAAGCGTTGAATTGATCGCCTTGCTTGCTTCGATGAGAGAATGAAGATATTCAACGCGCTGCCGAACAAGTTTGCTTTCCGCATTTTTGCTTTGAAAAGTGTTCACAGGTTTTTCAAAATTTTATTTTGACTATTCACTCCAAAATCCCATTTTGCCGAACTTTTCAATTCTGTTTTTTATAAGGATTTTTGGCGGAATATCCTGAAGTGATTCTATTTCTTCTTTGATCGCTTTTTTGATAATAGCTGCAGCCTGATCATAGTCGTTGTGCGCCGCGCCCGGCGGCTCCTCAATAATTTTGTCGATGACGCCCATTTCCAAAAGATCATTTGGAGTGACACGCATTGCTTCGGCGGCCTGCGGTGCGTTTGCCGCATCGCGATAAAGAATCGCTGCACAGCCTTCGGGAGAAATAACAGAGTACCAGGTATTTTCCATCATTAAAATACGATCACCCACACCAATACCCAATGCGCCGCCGCTTGCCCCTTCGCCAATAACAACGATAATGATCGGCACCGGCAGGTGCGACATTTCCCGCAGATTACGGGCTATGGCCTCAGCCTGCCCCCTTTCCTCCGCACCGATGCCGGGATAAGCACCGGGGGTATCGAGCAGGCAAATGATCGGCCGGCCATAATGGGCGGCTAAATTCATAACACGCAACGCTTTTCGATATCCCTCAGGATTCGGCATGGCAAAATTCCGGCGCAGCTTTTCCTTCGTGTCACGTCCTTTTTGGTGACCAATAATCGCAACAGGCATCTTGTCCAGTTTCCCAATTCCCGAAACAATAGCCGGATCATCGCGAAAAGAGCGATCACCATGCAATTCCACAAAATCATCGATCATTCGGCTGATGTAATCCAGCGTGTAGGGCCGCTCGGGATGGCGGGCAAGCTGCACCCGCTGCCAACGCGTCAATTTTGAATAGGTTTCTTGTCGCAGCTTTTGCGCCTTGGCTTCAAGGCGCTCGACCTCGTTCTGAATTTCTATATCTTCACTGATTGAATATTCGCGCAGTTCCGCTATCTTTTTTTCGATCTCGGCAATCGGTTTTTCAAATTCCAGCACATAATTAGTAGCCATAGTTTGGTCCTAAATTAAAATCAAGCAGATTTATGTTTTCTAAATAATTCTTTAAAAATAATGACCATATCCAATAATGGAGTATAGTTTTTCAAATAATAAAGATGATATTTTTCTCTTTCTTCCGGCGAAAGATCGGAATGGCGATTGAGTTGTTCCAGCCCGGTCAGTCCGGGCTGCAAAGACAAATGCGTATTCACCGATTTTTCGTGGGTCGTGATCAATTCCCGGCCGACAAAACTCATCTCCCCCTGCAAAATGGACGGCAAGGCCGGCAGCCGGCGCCATAATCGATGCGAATCGGCTGGAAACTGAAACTCTTGAATACAAATATCATGGCTGTTCCCTGATTTGTAAATGATTTTCTGCTGCGGTATTTTTTTTATCCAACTCAGCCACGCCATAACCGGCGCAGTGACAATCATGAGTAAAGCTGCAAAAAGGACATCCATACTCCTTTTGACCGATTTATTAAAAAATGAATGCAGCTTGTAATCCAGATCGACCAGCGGAATATCTTCAATGTAATCCGTGGTGGCCTTTCCGATAATGACGTCCAAATTGCTGGGTACGAGTTTGAAATTTACATGAGCACCATTCGACGTACCAATGGCGGTCAGCATGATGTTATAAGCGATTTTATCCGTGGCAAAAATAACTTCCTGCACTTTTTCACGCTTGACAATATCTTGTAAATGATCCAGATAGCCGAGCACAGGCACACCGGCAATTCTATCCTCGTCAAAAGAATGATCGCTCAGAATAACACCATGAATTTGATAGGTTGGCTCAACCTGGTTTTTAAGCCGCGCCAAAATCTGTTCGCTGGAATTCTTGTCACCAACGATAACCGAGCGCCTATTTAAAATAACGTTGCGGAGTTGTTTTCTAAAAAACTCTATTTTCGAGCGAGCCAGTGCTTTGAGAAGAACCCGCCACCCCGGAATAAAAATCAAATTTATTATCCCGGCAGTGAGAACAACAGCACGTGAAAATCCATATTGTTTGAAAAAAAATGTCAGTGCGCTGTTTATCAGCCATCCCAAAAGAACAGCAGATGTGGCTTTGGTACCGGAAAGCTTTTGTCGGCCATAAGCACCGCGTGCCGTCAGACTCACCAGCCACACCGCACTGTAAACAATGTAAACAACGGCAAATGGCTCCAGGGGAAAGTCGGGACGGAATCGCAGATAAATGGCAATGCCCAGTGATGCGCTCATAATCAACAGATCGAATAACGGCATCAAAAGTTTTCCGATTGCTGTTGATGCAAAAGAAACAACGGCACGAATCCAGACAGCCACAATCAAAAGCCAGGAAGGCATGAGCGCTTTGCCGGTGCCGAAATGCTTTTTTACAAACAAATGCATTGCTTCGTAAAAAAGACGCCTCTGTTCAAAAGGACTTTTTTTTGAACTTTCTCCCTTGAAATGAACAATTTGCGTTGTCGGCAGATAGTAAATTTCCCATCCTCCTTTGCGAATGCGGAAACACCAATCCAAATCCTCACCATACATAAAGAAGGATTCATCCAGCATGCCGACCTGATCGATTGTTTCCCGGCGCACAACCATAAAAGAACCGGAAAGGGCTTCAACCTTTGCCGTTTTTTCGGGATCCAGAAAAGTCAAATTATAGCGCCCAAATATTTTGCTCTTTGGAAAAAGTCGCGCCAAACCGACAATTTTTGTAAACGCCACCCAGGGCGTTGGATAGCTGCGGCGGCAAGCAAGCTGTAAGGTTCCGTCCGGATTTAAAATTTTACACCCAACGGCACCCACTTTCGCATTGTTTTCAAAGAACTCGATGACCCGGGAAAAAGTATTTTCCTGCACAATGGTGTCGGGATTAATAATACAAACGTATCGCCCCCGACTTGTACGGATGGCCTGATTGTTTGCTTTTGCAAAACCCAGGTTTTCATTGTTTTTTATCAGCCTGACATCCGGGAATTTTCTTGCAATAATATCCGGGCTGCCATCGGAAGATGCATTATCAACGACAAAAATTTCGCAGGAAATATTCTCAACAGCTTTTTTAATGGAAACCAGAGCCTGCTCGAGAAATTCCCGAACATTGTAGCTGACAATGATAATGCTTAAGGTCAATTGCACACCAGCGTTTTTGTGTTATCTTTTCGGAAATTCAACTTACAAATTTATTCAAAGAGAATCAAATAGATTTATAAAAAAATATCAGCATAAAAAAAGCCGGCATAAAAATTTATGCCGGCTTTTGTGCGTCCCCTAGGGGAATCGAACCCCTGTTGCAGGATCGAAAATCCTGAGTCCTAACCTCTAGACGAAGGGGACATATAAAATGTCAAGTTTCACAGGGTGAGCGACGGGATTTGAACCCGCGACATCCAGGGCCACAACCTGGTACTCTAACCAACTGAGCTACGCCCACCGTATCAGCTTTGAGTACACAATTCGTGAGCAACAAAGCTTATAAATATAAGCAATAAAATATTTTTAGTCAAGATTTTTTTCAATTTCTTCGTTACATGTCTTCTCTTACCGCATTGACTCATGACAAGATTCAAATTGAATGACACCCGGTCTTGCGCGTTTGCAATATCATTCATGTGGAATCATGGCGGATATGTTCTACATGTTTGATAATGCCTGCAATAATTCCCACCAATAAGAGGTATTACATTACTTTAAGAAAGAAAAAATCAATTTCCGCAAGGCATACAGAAAGTTATTTGTATTTTTCTTTATCGATTCACTTATCTTCATAAATGACTTGAACGAAAAACTATTATCATTTACATTAATTTATAATCTCAATAATATATTTGTGAGTTAGTCTTCGCCATATCAGCAATTTAAAAATGAACAAAATATTCAAACTCCATATTCGTGAAAAACTTGCCATAGCTTTTGTCGGCTTGTCGATACTTCCGGTATTGATTGTCGGCATGGTCGGGATATCTTTAAACGTTCGATCGTTGCGCCAAGTGGCCATCGAGGATTTGCGTCATGAGCTGCAAACGACGCAAGATCGGCTTGAAGATTTTTTCCACAGCATGGAAGATCATGTTTATTTGCTCACATCTTCCACAACTTTTAAAAACTTTCTCAATGCCAGCATCCGGCGCAATGATCATGAAATAGACAACGCACTGAAAGATCTGCTGCCGGATTTGATTCAATACGCCGAATATAAAAAGATTTTCTATCAAATTAAATATGTCGATCGGGATGGTGATATCCTTTTCACAATCGAGGACCACCAAGGTGTGTATAATATTTTGCCGCGTGAAAAGAGCGACGATGTGGGAATGGCTTTTTACCTTTATTTAGCCCGGCGCAGGCCGAGAAATAGTGCAATGTTTATTCCCGTCGAATTGAGAAACACCCAATCCGGCAAGTTGTTTCCGGCGATCAGTTGTATCTATCCGCTCGACAACAACCGATTCGAGGGCCTGTTGATATTCTATATCTATGCAAAAGACTTTTTTAAGTTACTGGAAGAAAAACCACCACGCAGTCCGTCGGGCACAGTTATGCTGGTCAACTCTGAGGGATACTTTCTGTATCATTCGGAGAAAAAGAAAGAATGGAATAAACTCTTAGCTTCGAAAGAAGTTTTGAATTTGAAATCCGAGTACGGGGATGAGATGACGAACCGGCTTCTCTCCGATGATGCGCAAACCGTAATTGAAATTGGCGATCAGATTATCGCTCATTCTCCAGTGTTCACCTGGCATGAAGGGATCGGCAGCAGCTATACCCTCATAAAAAGTGTTTCAAAATCATATATTTTTGCGCCGGTGAATACATTCAAGTGGGTTTTTGTGTCGCTATTAGGCTTCTTTTTGCTCCTCTCTCTCTTCCTCTCTTATCTCACGACGCGGGGAATAACAAATCCCATCAAAAAGCTGCAAAGGGAAGCAGAAGTTATTGCCAAAGGCAATTATCGCTCCAGGGTAAAGGTTAAAACATTTGACGAGATTGGCGAACTCGCTCGCCAATTCAATACCATGGCGCAAAGCCTGGAACAACATGAAGCCAAAGTCTCACGGCATAAACAGCTTTTAAGAGATCAAGTCCAACAACGCACGAAGGAACTGCAGGGTGAGAAAGACAAACTCCAGATTATCCTGGACAATGTGCCAAGCGGATTCATGCTATTGGATAGGGATTACAATATCTTATCCGCAAGCGCCGCGTTGGTCGGCATTACGGGGAAATCGATAGAGAAATTAGTCGGGCAGCAATGTTCTGTCGTTACAGGATGTTCGGCGGATCGCTCGAGCTGCATTACGACGCGGGTTTTTTCGACCGGGAAAATGCAGTTGGAACTCAGTTCGCATGTCCGCAGCGACGGCGAAGAGCGATATTTGGAGAATCTTTCAATCCCCCTTAAACGTAATGGCCAGGTAGAGAATGTATTGGAAATCATTACAGATGTCACAGAGCGAAAGAGAATGCAGGACAGGCTCATCCGTTCGGGAAAATTAGCAACAGCCGGTGAAATTGCTGCGGTGATCGCCCATGGCATACGAAATTCTTTAACGTCCGTCCGTATCATTTTACAGCTTTACGCGCAAAACGACACCGTTGATTCGGCGGAGAAAGAATCTTTTGAAGTTGCTCTCAACTCGATCGAGCAAATGGAAAACCTCGTCAATGAACTGCTGCATCTCGCCCGGCCAACAGAAATAAATAAACAGTCCGCCAATATTAACGACATTATTCTTGATAGCATCAATTTTGCCCGCCATCAAATACTTGGCGAAAATATCGACATTAATGTCAACCTCGCCAGCGACATTCCCGAATTGTTGCTGGACTCTGTTCATCTCAAGGAAGCGCTTGTCAATCTTATTCTCAATGCTTCCCAGGCTATTGAAAATCACGGGAAAATCACAATAAGTTCAACGCGCCAAATTTTGCGAACAGAGCTTCGCGATTTGGCGGAAATAAGTGCAAGCCCGGCAGATAGTGATTCCGTCCACATTCAGGAAGTCGTCATCAAAAAAGGCACACAAATTATTCAGCTTGATTTAAAAGATACCGGCGCCGGCATCGGGGAAAACAATTTGCCAAGAATTTTTGATCCTTTTTTTACGACACGTCCTAACGGAACTGGATTAGGTTTATCCATTGTAAAACGAGTGATTAATGAACATGGTGGTATAATAAGGGCACAAAGCAAACCGGGTACAGGATGCTGTTTCTCCATTTACCTTCCAGTAATGGTGAGAAAAGAGCAATAATTTCGTGGCCATAGTCCCAAAACGGTAAAGTTCCGATGGTAATTAAACTAGGAACTGCTATCTGTTCATGACGGCCATGGTTTACATAGTAAAACGGATTCATTATATGCGAAAAACAAAAATACTCATAGCTGATGACGATAAAAATATTCAATTTGCCTTCAAAAAAGCATTCGAGCAAAGCGGTCATGATGTGATTTCAGCTTCTACAGGACAAGAGGCGGTAGAAAAGGCTGAAAAAGAATCGCCATCGCTTATATTTATGGATATCACAATGCCGGGCATATCCGGCCTGCAAGCGCTTGAACGCATCAAAGGCAAGGATTTGAATATTCCCGTCATCATCATCACCGGCTTTGGGACAATGCAAACAGCAATACGAGCCATGCAATTGGGAGCCTATGATTACCTTTCCAAACCCCTCGATGTCAACAAACTGCGGCTGACGGCGCAGAGAGCGTTGGAACTTGTACTCATGCGCCATCAGATCCAAGAGTTGCAACGCCAGCTAGAGCTTAAAAAAGAAAAACCCAAAACAGAGTTGATCGGCAATCACCTGCTCATGCAGGAGGTGTATAAAAAAATTGGTATTGTCTCCACAACACCGAACACGACAACGGTGCTCATCATGGGAGAAACGGGAACGGGTAAAGAACTTGTTGCCCGCGCCATTCATGAAAGCGGGGGAAATGCGGATGCTCCTTTTCAGGCCATTAATTGTACGGTGTTGCCCGAAAATTTGCTGGAAAGTGAATTATTTGGTCATGAGAAAGGTGCTTTCACCGGCGCAGATCGGCATAAAAGAGGCAAATTTGCGCTTGCAGAAGAGGGTACTTTATTTCTGGATGAAATTGGAGATATGCCGGTCTCACTGCAAAAAAAGTTACTCAGGGTTATCCAGGAAAGAGAATTTGAGGAACTTGGTTCCAACAAGACAATGAAATTAAACGCCCGGATTATAGCCGCCACCCATCAGGACCTGAAAGAGGCAATAAATAAAAATCTTTTTCGGGAAGATTTGTTCTACCGTCTGAATGTCTTTGAAATATTCCTGCCGCTGTTGCGGGAACGAAAAGAGGACATCCCGGTGTTGGCTAATTATTTTTTACTCAAATTTAACGACCGATTTGGCAAAAGGATTGCCGGCATCTCTCCTGAAACACTGACAGTTTTGAGTGATTATCATTTCCCGGGCAATGTAAGAGAGTTGAAAAATCTCATTGAAAGGGCGGTCGTTTTGGAGCAAGGGAATATGCTTACCCAACAATCCTTTCCGCAAAATATTTTCACCCCAGCGAAGGCTGACTCACTTGAAGTCCCTGTCATTTCAAAAGATTACAACGAGGCAAAAAAAGCGCTTGTCGAAGCATTTGAAAGAAAATTCCTAGTTCAGAGACTTGTTGACTCGGTGGGAAATGTGACTCGTGCGGCAGAAATTGCCGGCATTGAAAGGCAAAGTTTTCAAAGACTCATGAAAAAATATAATTTAAGTTCCGAAACATTCAAGCGCCGCTAGCCGCAACCCAATTGCGGCAGTTCTGCTTCAGACGCGTTGCACTTTGTGTTTTTCTGCCCACGATATCATTCTTGTTGTTACTCTATCAATTTACTAAAAAATAATATATTAAGCCCATTACCATTCATCCCCGGCCTTTTGGCACAAATGTTGAGTATAACTCGTCGATTGTCGAGGCGAAGGGTTATCTCCGCCTATACCCTTTGGCCGGACAATTAACAGTCCACAAAAACAACACAACTCACAAAAAAGGAGAAGTTATGAAATCCAATGGACATTTGCTAAAAATCAATATTCCGATCATCGTCGCCATGCTTGCTTTATTTTTAGTGTCACTTGCAGTAAAAAAGGCATCAGCAATTCCCGCCTTTGCCAGAAAATACAAGACAAGCTGCATTACATGCCATTATGCTTTTCCAAAACTCAACGCCTTTGGTAAGGCTTTCCACAACAATGGTTACCGCTATCCTGGCGGACAGGATGCGGAGATGATAAAAGAAGAGCCTGTAAGCCTGGGATCAGACGCTTACAAGCGCGTTTGGCCGAATGCTATTTGGCCCACCGACATTGCCGGCACAGCGCCTTTTTCGGTCCAAGCCGTTGGACGAGTCCTCTATTTTAAAAGCGACAAAATGACCAGTTTTGAAGTGCCACATGAATTTGAGCTTTTTTATGGGGGTACCTTCGACAGCAAGATTTCCTACTTTGGTGAAGTCGAATTGGAGCATGAATCGGAACTCGGCTATACGTTTAATGTACAGTATGATTTCAATCCCGGCTTGCATTTAAAATTCGGTTCGGTTGGACTGGAACATGCTACGCCGGAAGGTCTTCGGCTTACAGTAGCACATTATAATATAACGAATTTGAGAAATCAATCGGGAACATGGCGCATAAGAAGCGGCGGAGGTGGCGGCATGGAAATCTGGGGCGCTATGAACGGCGCCGGAGGAAAAGGCGGTTTTACTTATGCACTTGGTATCGCCAATGGGCAACATGACGAGGAAAATTACGATATAAACAAATCAAAAGACTTGTACGCACGGGCAACGTACAAAATAGGCGGATTAGGTGAGGCCGGCGGCACAGCAGGTCAGGCCAGTGCCACCTCAGCTTTTTACATCGATAATTCGGTTCGCCTTGGCGGCTTTGTTTATTCAGGAAAAGCCACCAAAGGCAGCCTGGAAGACAAGTTTTCAGTGCTCGGCGCCGATGTGGACTGGTGGCTCAACCGCCTCAATATCGTCGGCACCTTACTGACGATGCAATCGGATTATATGGGCATAGAGAGGAAATCGCTGGCGTATTTCGCGGAAGCCAACTATGTGCTTTATCCGTGGCTCATTGCTTACACCAGGTACGAGTTTACCGATGTTAACAAAGATGACGATGTGGCTGCAATGACAAGTATCATTCCCGCCATGATAATCATGCTCCGGGCCAATGTTAAATGTTCACTGGAATATAACCTTCCCCTGGATACGGCGAGCAAAGGCGGCGGCGGTTTGACATATCAATTTAACATCGCTTTTTAGGATTTACTGCGATTCAATTTTCAGACCCTATTGGGGGAAAATAATCGGTTCTAATCTGTTGGAGAAAAAAATGAAAAAGCTGTACTTTTTACTTTTACTAGCTTTCGCGTCCACGGCTTTTGCCGGTGATATTGTCGGCACCATCAAAGCCAAAGGGGCGCGCAACGCCGGCAATGCAGTTGTGTACCTCGACAAAATAGAGGGAAAAACATTTTCCGCGCCAAAAAAACACGCGACCATGGACCAAAAGAACTTGTCCTTTGTGCCGCACGTACTGCCTCTTTTAGCCGGAACAACTGTGGATTTCGTCAATAGTGATGATGTCCTGCACAATGTCTTTTCTCCCGATAAATGTGCGGATAAATTTAACCTGGGTACCTGGCCAAAAGGTCAGTCCAGGTCATACACCTTTAAGAATGCCGGCTGCAGGCCGGTTATTCTGTGCAACGTCCATCCGGAGATGGAAGCGTATGTTGTCGTCCTGTCGAATCCTTACTTCGCAGTGAGCAAAAAAGACGGCACTTTTGCCATCAAAAATGTTCCTGCAGGAAAATATACGCTGAAAATATGGCACGAAAAATTAAAAGGCAAACCTGTACAAATCACTGTTTCGGCAGCAGGTAAGGTCACGCAGGATTTCGTCATTCATCGCTAAAACAAGCCAAGTCATGCCATCCCGCATGGCATTCTAAAATGCGAGATCAAACCAGTTTGCAGAATGCTTCATAACCAAGTACCACGGAAATTTCTCAATGGCAGAAAAGTACAAACGAGTCAATACCGAATGGTTGCGCAACAACTTTCCCTGCATGATGGCGTGTCCGGTGCACACGGATGCAGGCCGTTATGTACATTTGATCGCAAAAGGCCAATATGCGGAAGCGTATCGCGTGGCAAGAGCCCCGAATCCATTTGCCTCGATTTGCGGGCGGATTTGCTCTGCACCGTGCGAAGATGTCTGCCGTCGTGGCAGCCTGGATGCTCCGATCGCCATTCGAGCGTTGAAGCGATTTGTGACCGAGCGCTTTGGCGTGGAAAGCATGATCGACGTGATCAAACTGCAGGAAATATTACGGCCAAAGATCAAATCGAAAAATAAATGGGTGGCTGTCATCGGCGCCGGACCTGCGGGGCTGTCGTGTGCCCATGATCTGGCCCTCTCGGGTTACGATGTAACCGTTTTTGAAAAGCATTCCGTTCCCGGCGGTATGCTCATGTTGGGTATCCCCGAATACAGATTGCCGCGAGAATTGATCCGCCTGGAAATTAACGCCATCCTGAGCCTTGGCGTGGAACTCAAAGTAAACAAAGCCGTAGGCAGGGATTTTACTTTAAAAGACCTGACGGAGAATGGTTATGAGGCAATTTTTCTCGCTATGGGTGCTCACACCAGTCGCTCGCTCAATATCGAAGGAGCACAATCCGACGGTGTTTTGCACGCGATCGATTATCTGCTGAACATGAACATGGGCTATCATGTTGATCTTGGCGAAAAGATCGTTGTCGTTGGCGGCGGCAGCGTGGCTTTCGATGTAGCGAGAACGGCGGTGCGTCAAGAAAAACCGGAACAAATGGCTGCATCGGATATAACCTCAGCCCTGGATGTAGCGCGTTCTGCCGTTCGCTTCGGGGCGCAAAAAGTCGACATGGTCGTCCTCGAACCGAGAGATGAAATGTTGGCAAACGAAGATGAGATCGAACAGGCCGCGGAAGAAAGAATATTAATTCATAACTTTGTTGGTCCTAAAAGAATAGTGACACGAAACGGAAAAGTGACCGGACTCGAAATATGGGACGTTGCTACAATCAGGGATGAACAGGGAAGGTTTAATCCAAAATACATTCCCGGGTCTGAGAAAATTATCGAGGCAGATTCCATTATCGTCGCTATTGGGCAGGCGCCGGACTTGAGTTTCATCCAACCGGCTGATAACATTGCAATGACGCCTCGGGGCACCATTCAATTGGACCCTGAAACATTGGCAACCACAGCGGAAGGAATATTTGCCGGCGGGGATCTTGCCTTTGGTCCACGAATCGCCATTACGGCAATAGCCGACGGCAGAAAAGCCGCACGCTCCATCGAGGCATATTTGAGCGGCTCCCATGTTCAGGAAACTGAATTCAAAATTACATGTTACGACACCAGTTCATTCCAGCCGCCTCAAGGTTACACACAAATTCCAAGGCAAACTATTCCAACTCTCCCTCTCGATCGCCGCGTAGGAATATCTCAAGTCGAGTTGGGCTATATGGAAGAGCAAGCGGTCACTGAAGCCAGTCGATGCCTGCGCTGCTGGGAAAATACAATTTTTGCAGGAGATCCATTAAAAGGAACAGAGTGCATTTTATGCGGCGGATGCTCTGATATTTGTCCGGAACAATGCATTGAGATCATTCCCGGATCGAAAATGAGTTACCCGCAAAGCCTTCTTTCCCTGCTGAAAGATCAATTTAACTACCGGCCGCAAGCCGAAGAAGATCGTGGTATGGTTCTGATTAAAAATGAAGAAATATGTATTCGTTGTGGCCTCTGCGCTAAACGCTGTCCTACAGGAACGATTACAATGCAGGGTTTTGAAGAGTTCACCATAGCGGAAGAGTAAAATCAAGTGGAGCAACGAAATGAAATTAAAGCCAAATAATGCAGCGGATAAAAAGAAAAATTCAAAAAAAAACAAGACGCGCCGTCAATTCATGGGATCCATTGGTCATACCGCATCAGGGATGGCTGTTGCAGGAGGGTTGGTGATGGTCTATAAATACCTCTACCCAAACGTCCTTTTGGAGATTCCTTCCCGTTTCAAAATTGCTTCCGTAGCCAGTCTCCAGCCGGGCTCGCATATTTTTAACCCGGAACATCGTGTTTTTGTTTTTCATGAGACCCGGGGTTATTTTTATGCCGTATCGGCGGTGTGTACTCATCTGGGCTGTACGGTCGCGTGGGATTCGCAAGGAATAACCGATCATAAAGAAGGCATCTTTCTCTGCCCTTGTCACGGCAGCGAATTCACTAAAGAGGGAGATGTAATTCGCGGCCCGGCGCGTCGTCACCTGGATCGCTATCACCCATCTGTGGAGGATGGCCAACTAGTTGTCGATACATCAGAAACCGTCAAAACAATTGAAGAAATGATACTCAAAGTCTGAAAAAATCCATGCATTTATAAAGGTTTGTCATAATATGAAAATTATCCAAAGAATAATGCAAGGCAGGCCGTGGCGGTCAGTGTTCCGTACAGCACTGCCCATCAAAACGAGCCTGGATCGCTCTCTCGTCATGTTCAATTCATTGACCCTGCATATCCAGCCGGTTAAAGTGCGCGAACGCGCGATCCAATTTTCCTATACCTTTTATTTGGGTATGATCAGTTTTTTCCTTTTTATGGTGCTGGTGGTTACAGGTATTTTGCTCATGCTCTACTACCAGCCGGCAATCCCCAATGCCTATGAGAATATGAAAGATTTACAATATGTCGTCTCCAGCGGCATCTTTTTGCGAAATCTTCATCGCTGGGCAGCTCATTTAATGGTGATTTCCGTTTTCCTGCACATGCTGCGAGTTTTCTTCGCAGGGGCATATCGTCCTCCGCGCGAATTCAACTGGGTTATCGGTGTATTGCTGCTCCTGCTGACCCTGCTGTTGAGTTACACCGGATATCTTTTACCTTATGACCAACTTGCCTATTGGGCAGTGACGGTAGGATCCAACATCGTAAAATACGTACCCATCATTGGTAAAAACATACGTTTCGTATTACTAGGGGGCAATACTATCGGCGAATATACACTCGTTCGTTTTTATGTTTTGCACTGCGTCGCCTTGCCTCTTTTTATAACCGGCTTAATTGCCCTGCACTTTTGGAGAATTCGAAAAGATGGCGGATTATACTAATTCTGATAAAAGAAAAATTGATAGCAAACATACACGAGTGATATCTATGGCAAATGATAAAATTATTGTAGAAGAAAATGCCCGACCGGACCAAGTTCCGAAAAGAATAGCCATCTTCCCGGAGCGCATCTCGGCACGATTTGAGACTGAAAAGCCGCCGGAAAAGTTGGTTATGTCCTTTCCTCACTTAATTATCAGGGAAGTCATCTGCTTGCAACTGGTGGTTATTGTGGTAGCCCTCATCGCCCTCTTTTTCAATGCACCATTAGAAGAGTTGGCCAACCCGCAACACACACCCAATCCGGCAAAGGCGCCATGGTATTTTTTGGGCCTGCAGGAACTGCTGCATGCGTTTCCACCCCTCGTTGCCGGCGTTCTGATTCCTTTCCTGGTTGTTGTCGCTCTGGTCGTCATTCCGTATTTCAAAATTAACATCAAGCGAGAGGGATTGTGGCTCAATGCACCGCATCAGACCTTTATCATTTTTAGCATTTCAGTGTGGTCGGTCATTATATTGACGTTGTTTATGGACACTTTTTCTGTTGCCATCCCTTCTATTCTTCTCTATGGCTTGGCAGTGATGCCTTATTTTATTAAGAAAGAAAACCGATTTCTGCTCTGGATCGGCCGCCGTTCCCTATCGGAATGGATCATGATCTGGTTTGTTACCGTCGCTACAGTGCTCACATTAATCGGCACTTTTTTTCGTGGACAAAGTTGGAGTTGGGTGTGGCCATGGCAGTAAACCGACTTTTTCCCGAAAAATGATTTTATCATAAAATTATCAACGAATTTTCCAAAGTTATAAAGGCTTTTTATGAGTAAACTACTGAGAATCTATGCCGTTACCAGCATTTTGTTTTTGCTTGTTCTGACATTCTATCCTCTTAAAAATAATTTTAACGAGTGGCGAAAAACACAAAAACGTTATAACAACATCGTTAAAGATTTGCCGCAAAAAGTAAAACCATCCCCCGTGCATTTGCAACAAATTTGGGCCCGGGAATTCGACCGTGTCGATCGCTGCACAACGTGCCACCTTGGCGTTGAAAATAAGAAATTACAATCGATACCAATACCATTTAACACACATCCGAAAATTCATCATGATATTAACAAATTCGGCTGCACGATCTGTCATGAAGGCCAGGGATTAGCCACGAATTACGCGGACGCCCATTTGCCGACAAAGTTTTGGGATAAACCCGTGCTTGCCAATCGTTACCTTGAATCATCTTGTGGGCAATGTCACCATGAAAAGTCATTGAAAGAAGCGCCCCTTTTGCAGCAGGGTAGAGAACTAGTCCAGAACCTGAATTGTGTCGGATGTCATAATGTCCCTCGTGTGCATAAAGTATATGCTCCTCCCCTCGATGGGACAGGTAGCAAGTTGGCCAGTCGAAGGTGGCTGGTCAACTGGCTCAAAGATCCACACAAAGTTCGACCGGAAACCAAAATGCCCAATTTCTCCCTCTCGGATGAGGAAATTCAAGTACTCGCCGACTTTTTGATGAGTTTTAAGGAATTTACCGGTGAGGCGCAACTTGAAAACCTGCCGCCTGTCTATGAAGAGAAAAAAGATGATGATGATTTTATCAACCTGGGCAAAACACGTTTCAGAGAAGCCCGATGCATAAGTTGTCATAAAGTCGAAGGCCGGGGCGGTCACTTGGCTCCAGACCTGGCAAAAATCGCTTCAAAAGCCAGAGACGTCTGGATATTTAATTACATTAAAGCGCCGCGCACATTTCAGCCGTCCGTTGAAATGCCTCAATATGGATTTTCAAACAAAGAGATCGCAGCCGTAACCGCTTATATCGAATCCGAATTCGTTGATTGGGATGCGCCCGAAGAAGAAGAAAAGCAGCCCGCGCCGGTGCCGAATTTCTACCAGCGCGGCCTGAGTATTTTTAATCGCTATAATTGTGGCGGCTGCCATCAATTGTCAAAAGCGAAAGTCGTTCCGAATCGCGCTCCGTCTCTTGCGACAATCGGTGATAAGCCTATGTACGAAATCGACTTTGCCGAATCCGGCATTGCCCATGTTTTACCCGATTATATAAACGAAAAAATTAAAACTCCGCGCTCCTTTGGGCTAAATACGCGCATGCCACGCTTTACACTTTCCGAAGAATATCGCGATGCGATTACCGTTTTTCTGCTCTCTTTAAAGAAAGAATCTTTGCCGGCGAAATATATCCGGGAGGCTTCACAGCAGCCATCGTTTAATCCGCAAGGCCGGGTCGGAAAAATCTTCAAAAAATACAGTTGCCTAAGATGCCATTCTATTCAAAACACAGGCACAAAACTGGCACCGGACCTCTCGATCGTCGGCAGCCAGTTACAGCCAAAGTGGGTCGAACACTATTTCAAAGTCCCCTATTCCCTGAGACCGACTCTTACAGAAAGAATGCCCAATCTGTTCATATCCGAAGCGGAGATTAAGGTGCTGATGGATTATTTTTATACGGTATTATTGGACGATAGCCTGACAACACACAATGATGCAGCATACCAACCACGCGATGCCGAACAAGGGAAAGGGCTCTTTTGGGAAAAATACGGCTGCCAGAGTTGTCACATAGTAAACGGCAAAGGCGGCTACGTTGGACCGCCGCTCGATAATGTCGGCGACAGGCTGCAACCCGGATGGGTGCTGCAATGGTGCCTTGACCCGCAGAAATACAAACCGGACACCCTGGAGCCGAAAAGCGGCATGACAGAAGATGATGCTCATAAAATGGTTGCATATTTGATGAGCTTAAAAAAAGCGAGATGAGAATGAAACGAACGATGCTGATGTTATGGCCAATTTTACTGCTTGTATTGGCTTTCGCGTGCCAAAAAGCCGACAAAAAAAGTATGAAGAAAAAAGGAACTGCGGTAGCTGCCGCCGATTCGACAGCACTTGCTGACCCATGGAAAATTTATACCTATGATGAACGAAGAGGCAAGCAACTGTACGATCATTATTGCATTATCTGCCATGGGGAGAATGGTGAGGGTGACGGTTTTAATTCATATACGCTTGATCCGCGGCCGAAAAGTTTAACTGATTCGGCTTATGTTTCTGCCCTCAGCGACGCGACATTGGAGCAAATCATTGCTTTCGGAGGGCGCGGCGTGAACCGGTCGGTTCTGATGCCGTCTTATCAAAATACGTTGAATCGAGATCAAATCACTTATATCGTCAAATACATTCGTACATTTTTAAAAACGAATAAATGACAATAAAACACCTCAAGTTAAGAATAATGTCTCTGTGCCTTTTGTGTGGCGCTTCCAAGCCCGCCCTTGCCCAAGTCATATACGCTGAACCGACGGGTAACTACTCCGGCATCTTTGTCGAACATGGGGTTAAAAACTCTCATCTGCTTTTAGATAAAAACAAGACCTTCCAATCTGCACCATCCCGGAGAGATTTCACCAAATTTCATTTTATACTCATGACTCCCGGCAAAAATTTCGGCTTTGGTGTGGAACTGTCGTATTTAATGTTTCAGCAACTACAATCCAACGTTGCGGATGTACATCCTTTTCCTCAAAGCGGTTGGGATGGGATCACAATTGTGGGGAAATATCAATTCGGCATTTATCATCACTATCGTCTTTTTAATAAAAGAAGGCTGGCAAAAGCCATTGCCGCGTTCATTTTCAAATTCAATTGGAATAATTCCATGCCCGGGCAAAAAGACGAGAGCGAAAGCGTTTTATTTTCTTTCCAGGGATCGAAAAATTTGTCGGCCGGACTCGCCTTTCACACGGACACTGCCAAATATTTTAGAATACACGGCCACGTGAATGGAACCTTCCCGCTTTCTCATGAAAGGACCCGGCCTGCTGCAATCTACCATTTCCATTTATCTTTTTTGCCGGCGCGACTGGGAATACGGGATTTATTTTACCCTTTCCTCGGTTTTGCCGGCATGCATTACAAAGGAAGCGGAATTTCACCGGTAGCTAAAAGTTCTCTTGCGTTCCTGACCGGAATGCAATCTACCTGGACATATTATCCCGCTTACCATACTTTTATAAAGTTCGAATTTGGAGCGCAGCTGAGAGCATTTACCCATCCCACGGGAGTATTAATGGGACCTGCATTTGCATTATATTTCGGAACAAGATTTTATTTTCGTTGATAGCTTATCAACGATTCGTTTCCCGCCCGATCGCTCTGTTTAGATTCTGTTGAAAAAAAACATCTAACCTTGCGAAGGTTAATTTTCCAATGAATACTTTGCTGCCACAGCCTTTAACCGGTCGGGATAATTGGTAATGATGCCGTCCACACCCAGCTTGATGAGTTTTTGCATTTCTTTTTCATCGTTCACCGTCCACACGTGTACTTGTTTGCCGGCATCGTGAGCTTTTTTCATGAATTTTTCGTTAATGTTGGCTTTATTACTGCTCAATACATCCCAATTGCCGCTGAATACAGTCGCATCATATTTCTTTCCAAAAATAAGACCAACCTTTAATTCAGGCGCGATCTTTTTGACATATTCCACTGTGGGCTGATTGAAAGAAGTGATCATACATTCGTTTCGAAAATTCTCCGCGCGAATCAGAGCGACGACTTTATCCGCAAGTTCCCGGTTAAACTCTTTTACTTTGATCTCAATATTGAGCTTCATTTTCCCTTTTACCAGATCGATGACCTCTTTCAACGTCGGCAAGGGTTCATTCTTAAATTTCTCGTCGAACCACGATCCCGCATCCAAAGTTTTCAGATCCGCGAGATTCCATTCCCCGACCGGTCCTTTGCCTGTTGTTGTTCTGTCGAGCGTCTCGTCATGCAGTACAACGATCTGACCGTCTTTGGAAAGCTGCACATCAAGTTCCGAATAATCTGCACCGATTTCCATCGCTTTTTTAAATGACGCCAACGTATTTTCAGGTGCTAAACCGGATGCACCGCGATGGCCGGTAATAATCAGAGTGTGAGTTGTTTTCGTTTGATTACACGACATGAGCAGACTCCCGACTAGTAAAATCAATGCTATAAAATAAAATTGTTTTGTCAACTTTTTCACGACAGGGTTTCCTTTCCATTTCTCATTTGAACCATGTTTTCCTTAGAATATCACGAATATCTTTTTCTTCCTGTTTAAGCAAAACGCTTCTGTCCGCGCCTTGCAGATAATCTAATTCCTGCAATTTTAAAATAATTTTCATTGCGGCGTCGGCAGGCGTTTCATCTTTGCATTCGATGGTTAATTCCGGGTTCACCGGTTCCTCATACGGCATATCGATTCCGGCGACATTCTTTATCTTTTTCTCTTCCGCCTTTTTAAACAAACCTTTTTTATCTTTTTTCTTTAAAATCTCCAGCGGACATTTGTTATAAACCTCGACAAAGCGCCCGATCATTTTTCGGCATTCATCCCTTTGATCCCGGAAAGGAGAAATCGTAACCGCAATGGCAATAATTCCATTTTCGCTTAACAGCTTGCATTCATAAGCGATGCGCCTGACATTCTTGAAAACTTCTTCGCGGGTAAAACCAAGCTTTTCATCGAAAAGTCGGCGCAATTCTCCGCCGACTAGTATTTCCGCTTTAAAGCCCAAAAGATGGAGACGATCCGCCAGGATTTGTGCGATTTTTTTCTTGCCGGAGAATGGCAAGCCTGTAATCCAAACCGTTACGCCCCCACCGTTATTTTCTTTTTTATTCATCATTCCCATAACCTAACCCGGACAAGCCGGAATTAATAATTCGATTTAAATCAAAGCCACCATAACTACTTTAGTCCGTAGGGTGGGATTCTATCCCATCACTTTTTTGAGCCAATTGCGCTTTTGTCAAATAATTATAATCACTCAACACCATTACTCACCAAATTCTCCTGCTATGAAGAGCACCTCTGCATCATCCCGCAGCGTCTACATACGATGAACATATTCCCGAAGCAGACAAATCGCAGCGCATTTAAAAAGGTGCTTTTCCTGAACCCGTGTCCGGGCCAGTCTCAGTGTTTGGCGAAACAAATCCGAGGTTAACAAAGGACGCCGATTAAAAGTAACAACAGACATTTGAATAAACCTCATCTCATGTAAGCCGCCATCAAAAAGGTGGGATAGAATCCCACCCTACGAACTTCGAAAAAGCGTGACCGTGCGCCCTCCTGTTTTAGCCGGTCATCATCCATTGTAAATCCTTTGATGATATATTCGCGAATACGCTCTGTCGCCCATTTGCGAAATTGAGTGCCCTGCAGCGATTTTACGCGATAGCCAACGGAAATAATGACGTCCAGATTATAATAATTTGTAGGTTTGGTAGAAAATTCGGAAATTCCGAATTTTCTTTTTGTTTCCGACTCTTCAAGTTCCTTTTCGGCATATATATTTTTTATATGTTCATTTATCGTTGATTTTGTTTTGCCAAATAGCAAGGCCATTTGATCCTGGGTAAGCCATACGGTCTCATCTTCCAGATTGACCTGAAGTTTGGTTTTGCCGTCTTGTGTGGTATAAATGATTATTTCAGATGACATAAATTGCTCCGTTAACTATTTTCAACCACGAAAGACGCCTGTCTGCATTCACCGCACAGGCAGGCGAATCACACGAAAGCTCTTTATCTTTTTTGTTCGTGCCTTGCGTGTAGTTCGTGGTTTATATCACTTTAATCCGTTCACAAATCACATTAAAAAATTCATCCGACCACAGTTCAAGTGATGCCGGATCTTTGATTAAATTTTCAACATCTTTTTTGGCGCTGTTCCAGTCGGTTTGATGAATCCGTTGCAACAGTTTCCGCTTCAGGCTGTGTTCAGTTAACCTGTCATTCGGATTGAGATGCTTTGTCTGTTTCATACGGTTTTCCAGGTGATTCAAACTCAGGGCAATATCTTGTCCTGCATACCAGGCTAAATCATACCAATCACGCCCCTTGACTCTTATTCCCCAGATGCGACATAAAACAGCGTGCATCTTCCCGGCAAAAAGATCCGGCAGCGTAAATGTATTCACTGAAAAAGGAATCGGTTGAAATAGATATTTAGCTTCGGTTTCAAAACCACCGGGCGGGTCTTTATCAACTTCCAGCTTTACTTTTACAAGTTTGCCCGATTGTATTTTTTTTGTTAAATATCCCGGAAGATCGATAATAATCAAATTTTTCAATGTATCTGCTTTGATAAAAGCCGAATCAATGTTTGTTTCAATTTTCTTTACTTTTGTTTCCACGGAAACGGAGAAACCAAAACTCTTTAACTCATTTTCAACTGCTGAACAATAGGCTGACAATGAAAATCCGTCATCTCTGTGCAGCAGTGAAAAACCAAGGTCTTCTGAAAATCGATCGAGTCCGTACAAAATTCTTTAACCCAAGTTTACCACCACACCCCCTAAGTTCTTTGAAAACAATAGCTGGTTATTTTAATGGGACACTACGGATTTATCAAGTTTCAGTCCGTCTTTGTCCAAGCGGATAATAATTTAAATGAACAGCGTCATAAATAATCCTATGGAATGATTCAGGGGCAGATGATTGTCGAATATGAATCCGCCTTCCGTCCTTTGTTGTCATGGAAGTGGTGATTCGCACATGAGATGACAAATGCTCTCTGATATTCCACCATTGCATATGAATATCATGCTGCCGCAATTGCGTTTGTATCGTATTCAGTAAATGATAGGCGAGCACCGTTATAAACAAATGCGCATCCGAGCGATCTTCTTTTTGGTGAAAAACCGGGCGCAAGTTCAACTCGGATTTTAACGATCGAAAAGCATCCTCCACATTAGTGAGCATGGTATATAACGACCATATTGCCGTCTCGTCAAGATCGGTTCTGCTGGTGCGTAAAAAATAGGCACCTGAAAATCGTTGCTCGGCTTTTTCTTGTTTGACAAACTTCCACTCGATACGAGTCGCCGTTTGATCCTTATGTTGGACAGCTATTTCATAATACTGAGCGATAGAAGCATATTTTTGCTGCAGCCTGCCGATTCTTTTCAGGACTTTATCGTATTTTTTCGTGCCGCCTTTTTTGCCGAGAGAATCGGCCACTTGCTTTAAAGCATCTTCAAATCTTTGCTGAAACCGACGTTTCATGCTTTGTTCTTTTTTCGCTTTTAAAAAGCTTTTGCAATAAAGAATATGTTCACCCTCTTTTTTGATTAATTGGGCCTCGACTTTATTGGTCTTGTCTTTTTTAATCGTTAGTAAATCATCATGGTTAATCTCGGACATATCCACCGGCTTATTACGTGCAACAACAATATAATCATAACCCTCAGCTTTTAGCAGGGTCAAATTGTCTTCGACGGCAATACCGGCGTCCATAACAACAGTGGCCTTTGTTCCGCTCTTGTTAATCTTTGCAACCTGGGTGTTTTGTTCAAGTTCTTTGATAATGTTTTTCAATGTCCCCGGCTCAGATATGTTGCCCTGGAATATTTTGCTGAGTTTGGGGAATCCCATTTCGTCTATGACCAAGCCAAGAGTCAATAACGGACAATCGTATCGTTTTTCTTTGGAACGACCGTATTTGGCTTTCCTGTTGCTCTTTGCCCGGCCCTCGAAATAGGTGTTGGTTAAATCATAAAGAATGATATTTTCTTGCAATGAAAACAAATCTTTTTCTCTGTTGGCAAGGTGTTTTTCAATTCGTTCTTTGTGCGTTAACAATAAATCGGATATTCGATAAAGTGCATTATTGCCTAAATGAGTAAAATCGGTATTTAACAATTCGTCCAAAGCGCTCAGCTTTTGAGCCCAACGTCTTGTTCGTTGTTCGCTGCCGGGGCGAACCAGTTTGCCAATGATCGACAGGGCGGCAAGAGCGCCTTGCTTTTCAGTAAATCCAAGTTGAGAAAAAAGAGTGTCCAGCCCCAACATTTTAAATGCCGCAAGCCCGACATATTCGGCGCCGAAGCTTCTGCTTTTCGTATTGGTTAACGAGTTCAGGTTTACTGTTTCATATTGCGGTTTTTCTTTTTCTCCTTCTTCGGATTCAGGCCTGATCAGTCTCTTTTGGATGATGAGATGGGCGTAATGAACGGCAAGTTTTTCAATATGCTTGTCAACCGGATAAAAGCTCTGCTGGCCGGTTATTTCAGCTTCAATGCGATCAGCGAGCAGTTTCCATTGCTCTTTGGGCAGGTCAAGTTTGCCTAAATTGAGGATTGTTCTTTGCCTCGGCCCTTTTTCTGTTCTGTAAGATTCGACGAGTCGATGAGTTATGAATTCTTTGTCATAGCCCGGATTTTTCTTTTTGATTTCTCGGATAAACATGCGGGAATATAAGGAATTCCAAAGCTGATGTCAAGGACTATTTAATAGTATGGGACACTACATTGGCGCCTCACAATTAAGATACTAATATTTACAACGACTTAGCGTAGCCGAATTGTTGAAAAATAGTGCTTTTTTGCCGATTTTGACCCGAAAATGGTAAACTTGGGTTAACAGTTGGCATGCTTACTTACCGGGTTACGGTTGGAAAAAACGGCTGGATGAGATTACGAAAAATACTTTTCCCGGATCGAAATGGAATTTTGCTGCGGGACACCGGCAGGCGCAGCAGCCTGATTTGAACAGCGAGTGCGGCAATGTCTGGGGTTACAAGGGCAGCACCGGTGATGTGGACTGGAGCTGGGATTACCATAGCATGATGAATGAATTTCGCCGCCATCCGGCTGTGTGCGGCTGGCTTTACACCGAACATCACGACGTCGTCAACGAGTGGAACGGCTATTATCGTTTCGACCGCAGTGAAAAGTTCACCGGCTTTGGCGACATTTTTCCCGGCATGAGTCTGCGGGATTTACACAGTGAATTCTATTTGTCAACGGGTCAGGACTTGTGCAGAGCGGTCAGCCCCGGAGAAAAGATCAGCGTACCTCTTTTTGCTTCCTTTATGACCGACCGGCAAATGGGCGGGAAACTGATCCTGCGTACACAGCTTTTCGGCTGGGATAACCTGGGCAGAAAGGAAACCTTTTCCCGGAATGTTTCCAATATCCCATATAAACCGTGGATGAACGAGAAGCTCGATCCTCTGGAAATAACAATGCCCGACAAACCCGCTCTTGTCATTTTGGGCCTTTCCCTCGAAGATGCGGACGGCACTGTTTTACAGCGAAATTTTACTACTTTTCTCGTCAGTAATGGCCAGGCTTCCCGCCGCGAAACGGTGCAAAGTGATGATGCGAAACTGGAAATTATCCGTTTTGCGCCGGATACTTTTCAGGATGCCAAATGGTCGCTGAAACAATGGAAAGTTTTAGATGGTCTCAAAGTTGACGGAGCCGGTTCCGGCTATTTCGAATATCGGATGCAGTGGCCGTCCGGACTGAAAGCAAAAGATATTG
>JAADGR010000310.1 GCA_013152225.1 Calditrichota bacterium | reverse complement strand
GCGCACCGACATTCCTGATAATTTTTTGCGGATGCACAAAACCGGAGACGGCAAGGCCGTACTTCATTTCTTCATCCGCAATGGAGTGTCCGCCGACAATGAGTGTTTCTGCTTCCGCGGCTTTATCGAATCCACCCTGCAGAACTTCTGCCATCACTTCTATGGGGAAAATATCTTTGGGAAAACCGATAATATTGAGCGCGGAAAAAGGCTTTCCGCCCATCGCATAGATATCGCTGAGCGAGTTCGCCGCTGAGATTTGTCCATAGCGATACGGATCATCCACGATGGGTGTAAAAATATCGACGGTTTGCACCAACGCCAGTTCGTCGTTGATTTTAATAACGCCGGCATCATCCGCTGTATTTATTCCGACAAGGAGTCGGGGGTCTGTGTTCTTTGGCAGCTTTTCCAAAGCTGCGGCCAATTCATTTGGCGCCAGCTTGGACGCTCACCCGGCACACTTTACGGTTTCGGTTAATCTTTTGTAGCCCTTAAACTTCCTGTTTGCCATTCTGTTCTGTTCCTGATATTGTAATGATTTCGTTCTGCTGCCTGTTGAGTAAATTATTTCGCGTTGACAAATTCCGCTTTGAGCGCCTTAAATCCGTCCACCGTAATATACGAGCAGTGTGTTTCACCGCCGCTGCGCAGTTGCGCACAGCCGACTTGGCCTTTTTTATTCACAGCAACAAATTTGTCGTTAAAGTTGACTTTGCCTTTGTTTACCTGAATGATGCGCTTGCAAGCATAAACGCATGCTTCCTGCGGCGACATTCCCTGGCGCATCATCTCGACAACCAAAAAACTGCCGCAGGTACGGATAACTTCTTCTCCTCTGCCTGTGGCCCCGGCAGCGCCAACTTCATTGTCAAGGTACAATCCGGCGCCGATGATGGGAGAATCGCCGACGCGCCCCGGTATTTTAAAGGCAAGTCCTGATGTCGTTGTAATGCCAAACACATCGCCGTTTGAATCGATTCCCAGCACGTTGATCGTACCGGTCGGACGGTGCTCCTCGCCGCTATAATCACCGTCAGCAGGAGGGAACCAGTCGTCCTTGTCGCTCAGGTTTTCTTTCCACTCTAACCATCTGATTCTCGATTTTTCCGTGAGCAGATTTTCCTCTTTGAAACCATGCGCCAGGGCAAAGCGCTTTGCCCCTTCGCCAACCAGCATCATGTGATCGGTGCGTTCCATAACAAGCCGCGCTACGGAACAGGGCGTCTTAATTCCCCGGATGGCTGCTACAGAACCGCAATTTTGCGTGGGGCCGGACATGATCGAAGCATCCAGTTCCACAACGCCCTCTTCGTTGGGGAGCCCTCCATAACCGACACTCGAGTCTGTCGGATCCAATTCAACGATGTTTGCGCCACGTTCCACCGCATCCAGCATGTTACCGGAATCCGACCATTTTTGCCACGCCGGTTCCAACACTTTGCGTCCCCAATTTTCGCCACGACTGCATACAATGATCGGCGTTTTGCCTTTGGAACTTTTTGCTGCCGCCATTGCCTTTCCTGCAGCCATCGTGAAAACGGTTGAAGCGGCTCCGGTTTTTACAAAAGTCCTGCGAGAGATTATTTTGCTTTTCATAATATTCCCGTGAAACTTTGTTTGATTGAATGAGTAAAATTGTTTAAATTTAAAATATTTAATCTGATGACAAAACGCAAGACAATTTCCAGGAAAAATGTAAAACATCAGTTATTGCGAATGGATCAATAAAACATTCGTCAGACTATTTTTTCTGTAACCTTTTGTGAAACATTAAATCTTATTATTAGAATTTAGCTGAAAAAGAAACGGTACCGCTATTGAAATTAGCAAAAAATGAAGGTCAAATTATAAAGAAGGCCATCGAAGGAGATGAACAATCTTTCAAGATTTTATTTGAGGCTTATCAGCGACCGATTTATAATTTCATTTTCAGAATGCTAGGCTCACAGGAAGAAGCCGCGGATACGACTCAGGAAGTCTTTTTCAAAGTATATAAACGATTGTCAAGTCTGCGGAACCCCGATTTCTTTTCAACGTGGCTTTTTAGCATTGCAAAGAATGAAGCAATAACTTCCACCAGGCGGAGGAAAAGTAAGAACCATAGCTCGCTGAGCGACATTGACGAGCGAATGCTACGGCCATTGAGGGAACCGGATCATTCCTACGAACCGGACGAGCAGGTTCTTAACAAGGAATTTGAAGCGATTTTCCAAAAAGCATTGTTGGAAATCCCCGAGATTTACCGTGTGGCCTTTGTGCTTGGCGTATTAGAAAATCAACCGTATGAACAAGTGGCAAAAGTGCTTGGTTGTTCAGTTGGTAATATTAAATCACGTGTGTTCCGGGCAAGAGCGCATCTCGCTAAAAAACTAAAAAAAGAGTATGCAATGAGTGTTGTTTCATGAGTTGTTATAAAATCCAAAAAAATATTTCCGCTTATTTTGATGGCGCGCTGACGGAGAAAGAAAAAGCGCAGGTTTTACATCATGCAAAAGAGTGTAAAAGTTGCGCCGGCCTTTTTCAGCACTTTAAAGTTCTGCAAAAGGATATTGAAAAAAGTACTGTTAACCGTGAGCCGCCTGCTTATGTCGGAGAAATGCTCTTTCGTCGAATCGCTGCTGAAAAACAGCTAGCAATCCGGCCGCAGGGCATCAGAAAGCTGCTGGCACGTTTGCGGGATTTTAGGATACAGTATCAGCCTGCCTTTCGTGTCGTTGAATTTGCAGCGGTTTTCTTGCTTGCATTGTTTGCAGGAATTCAAATCCATCAAGTCTGGACAGGTCGAAACATTTCGGGCAGCGCAAACTTGACCGCCTTTGAGGAACCTGCTTCTTCAGTTGATGATTTCTTTCAAAAAGGAATGAAGGATTATCTGGAAAAGAGTTCTCTGATTTTACGCCAGCTTAAAAACGAAGATACAAGCCGATTAACAAACGCTTCATTTTCACAAGAAAAAGAGTTGGCACGCGACTTGTTGAATCAATCCAAGCTCATTTCAAGTAAACTCAAACAAGATAGCAGCAGCTATATCGGCGGCCTGATTGATGAACTGGAGCCCATTTTTATGGATGTTGCCAATTTTGATCAGCAAAAAGATCGCCGATCACTTGATATCATTCGACAAACAATAAACGATAAAAATTATTTGATGAGATTAGAGTCCGTAAAAGCAACAAACGCCCGGCTTCAGATTCGGTATTAATTACAAAGGGTCTATTTTCAGAGGAATATCCAAATGAGATACAAACACATTCATCAGGTATTGTTATCTTTTTCGATCATGCTTATTTTGCTTTTTATTTCGTGGACGAGTTTTGCAAGGGTGCAAGGCCAGGATTACCAGGAATACCTGAAGGGGAAAAAGCTTGTTTACAACGGGGAATACAAAGAAGCGATTAAAATATATCGAAATTTGCTGGATAACTTCCGGGATAGCGCTTATGAACCGGATACATATTATTGGCTCGGATATTCCTACGCAAAAGTCGGCCAACCTGAAAATGCAATCAAGGAATTAAAATCTTTATTAAAAAAATATCCCAACAACCGCTGGGCGCACGACGGGGGAGTAAATCTCATTATCCTTGCTGCGAACATGGTGCAAAATGGAAAGAGCAAATATAAAAAATATTTACTCAACGGACTTGCCAGTGAAAATCAGGAAATTCGTTTGCAATCTATTGTTGCTCTTTCAGAACTGGGAGCAGCGAATGTTTTTCCCCAACTTGAAAAAGTTTATGAAAAAGAGACCGACCCCTCTGTTCGAATGAGAATACTTTTGGCGATTGAAGATTCGGGATCAAAAGAAGCCATCCCGTTGATAAAAAAGATTTTGGCCAACGAAAAAATAATGGCAATTAAATTTCAAGCCTTGCAGGCTTTAACGCATATCCAGACTCCGGAGATTGTACCAACCATCGTTCAGTTTCTTCGCAATGAAAAAAATCCGCTCGTCCGCTTGCAGGCCATCTCGATCCTTGAACAATACAGAAGTGATTTTATCGTGCCCATTTTCATAGATATTTTGCGACATGAGCAAAATGAAATGCTTAAATATCGGGCACTCGATTATCTCGAAACTATCGACTCACCGCAAGTTACAAAAGCAATCCTTGAAGCGGTTTCGCACGAAAAAAACATAGCTATCAAGATGCAAATGCTCGGCGCATTGGCAAACAGGCCGGACCAGGTGAGCGTGCCAATATTGGAAGCTATTCTCGAAAAAGAGCGTTCGCCGGAAGTGAAAATTCGTGCTTTGAGCGTCGTTGAAAATATGAGGCCGCAGCAAGTTATACCGGTTATTAGTGTTGCGCTGGAAGATCATGATCCCGATGTGAAAATTTATGCTCTCAATATGGCCAAAGATATAGGTGGAAAGCGTTCAGTTATTATCTTTGTGAAAGCAATAAATGACAGTGACATGGACATAAAAATGCGCGCCCTGGCTGCGTTGCTGGACATGCCGGATGAAAAAGCAATTCCTGCTCTTGCGCAACTTTTGCAGAAAGAAAAGGCCATCCCATTGCGAATGCGCGCGGTGAGTATTCTTTCGAAAATTGGAACAGCCAAATGCATCCCGGTTCTTGGCCAGGTCGTTGAGAGCGATGCAAATGCGAATATCCGTTTGCGCGCTATTTCAGCACTTGAGGAAATTGGCGGAGAAAAGGCACTGGAACCGCTTTCCAAAGTAATGCTAACGGATAAAAATCCTTCATTGCGTTTTCGCGCAATTGATTCCATTGTTGCAATTGATGGAAACAAGGCGTTGCCCTATTTGCAAAAAGCGGCGCTGAATGATCCTGATTTTAATGTGCAATCTCACGCCCTCAATGTCCTCTATTACATTGATCGAAATGTTGCCAGGCAAGTCGATGTGAAATTAAGGCAAAAGTTCTTTTAATAGTGGGTGAGGTTTTGAAGAGCCTGAAATGCAAAAGCCCTGTTTTCACAGGGCTTTTCGCATTGATGGGGAATCCCATCGAGATTCGGCCCGACAGGGAGAGGACTATCAGACCTGTTTGTATTTGCTGATTTGCAATATAATGATTCCAATGATTGTTGGGGTGATATGTCTCACAAAACATTTACAAACAAATTTTGCAGAAAAACGCCTTGACTAAGTTAAAGAATTTGCTTAAATTTGCGCCGCTTTATTGAAAAAGGATTAAAGGATAAAAATGGTTAAAAAGAAACATGCCAAAACATCGCCGCTGGTTCTGACGAAGAAGAACTATTTACTCTTTGGAATTGGTATTCTGCTTATCGTTGTTGGCTATATATCAATGTCCAAAGGCCCTGCCAATAGTTTTTGGTCACTGACTCTGGCTCCCATTATATTGTGTATAGCTTATCTGATTTTAATTCCAATTTCAATATTTTGGCGCGAGAAAAATACGCAAAATTAACGGGCGATTAGCTCAGCTGGTTCAGAGCACCTGCCTTACAAGCAGGGGGTCACTGGTTCGAATCCAGTATCGCCCACAAAAATTAACCTTGCTTTTCAGGTAATAATTTAGTAGTTTTTTTAAAAGTAAAACTGGGGTCGTGGTGCAGTTGGTTAGCACACTCCGCGCAGGCGGAGAGGTTGCGGGCATTACGAGAAATTGGAAACAAACCGGGGTCGTGGTGCAGTTGGTTAGCACATCGGCCTGTCAAGCCGAAGGTCGCGGGTTCGAGTCCCGTCGACCCCGCAAAAGCCCGCA
>JAADGR010000311.1 GCA_013152225.1 Calditrichota bacterium | reverse complement strand
GGCAAGGTAAATTTTGAAGTTATTCCAGGTGTCTGGCAAATTATTTTGGAAGCAGGGGGACCGCTCCCCGCAGCAAATTTAGATGATGTTGCAATTGTCAGAGGATCGGGCAAAAATGCGGGACGTATCATTCATGTAAATTTGGCCGAAGCCCTTGAAAAGGGTGACATTTCAAAACTGCCGCCTATTTATCCTTTGGACACAATTCATATTGGCAGCACTAATGTTAAAAGTCCTGGAATGACAGTTCCATCTCCTCTCGAACAAAGAGAATTGGTTTATGTGTTTGGCCAGGTTGCCACACCGGGTTCTTTCAATGTGCAGAAAAACATGGATCTGTTAGATGCACTTGTCCTGGCAGGCGGCCCTACAGAAAATGCGGATTTGAAAAAAGTAAAGTTGATTTTCCGGGGACATCGTCAGGCCGAATTGGCTATCGTTAATATGGATAAATATTTGAATGGTGCGGTTCCTGTGCCGCTCATTCTCCATCCCGGCGATGCGATCTATGTTCCGCAAAAACGTAAATTTTTACCATCTGCCGGAGATTTGATACAAACGCTTTTGTATCTCACAGCAACTTATGTCGTCTACCGACTTTAAATTTATTGCAGGATTAATTATGAATACTCAAAGCAACAATGGCAATTCCGCAATGCAGCAAGTGCTGACGCTCATGAACTCAAAGCCCCAAATTGACTTGAAAAAATATTTGCGCTTGCTGTGGAGACGAAAATGGATCATCATTCTTACGACTCTATTGATTACAACAGGAAGTATTGTTTACGCATTATTGAAAATTCGTCCTATTTATCAAGTATCGGCAACTGTTGCCATCGAGTCAAGCCGTCCTTTTAGCCGCTCGATTAAGGCCATGACTTCGGGCTTTGAGACCTATGTGGATCGCAAACGCCTTTCAAGGAAAATATTTAGTATTGAGAATTTGTCTCAACTTGTGGATCGCATGGACCTGACAAAAGTTAAGTGGGTGTCAAAGTCTGTTGCTTCTTACAAAAAGAGTGCTCCCTGGCTTACCGATGAAGAAGCAGAGAAACGCGCATCACTTTCGTATTTGCACAAAAAGCTCGATGTTAAAGTGAGTGGGAGTGGAGACCAGTTTCAGGTTTCTGTTCAGGATTTTTCCCCGGCCATGGCGTATCATCTCGTAAGAAATATGACCCAGATATTTGTGAAAGAATCAAAGAAAAATGATTTGCGCGGGATTCAGGGTGTTAAAGAGTTTAGTGATGAGCAGCTTGCGCTTTACCAAAGAAAAATGGACGTGTCTGAACAACGTCTGAAAAGGTTTCACGAAAAGCTTGCAACCCAAAAGGTGGACAATGTTGGAATAAGCAAGGGATCGATTCTGAAACTGAAAGGAGTAAAAAACTCGACATTGTCTGCAATTGCACAAAGAGAACAAAAACTGGCCGAGCTAGAGCAAGGTCTTCCGCGAGAGTCGCTGCGATTGTTCCAGTCACACGGAGGTGAAATGGCCAGCATCAAGTCGCAGGTTGATATCGAGATATCAAAGTTCAAGAGACAAATCCAAAATGAGGGGTGGCAAATTTCAGCAGAAATGCAATCGAATAATGATTTGAATGTCCTAAGGCAACAAAGTCATAATAATTTAGCAAAAGTCATTAACAAAGCATTTCCGGAATTTAATGACGCGCAAAGGACTGCGCTGTTGGAATATCAGCTCGGCAAGCTGGACCTGTATATTCTTCGGGGCAGGGTTAAGGTGTTTGACCAATTAATGGATAATTATCTTCAATCTGTAAAAGATGTGCCTTCTGAAAACTTGGAATTGAAAAAACTGGAAGATGAATACGATCAAAACCGACGGACATATAATTTGTTTCTGGACCAGTTAAGAGGTTCGCAGATCGAAGAGGCGATCCGTAATAATGATGCAGATATCAAATATCAGATTATTCAACCCGCGGAAATGCCGATTTATGCTGTTGGCGGAAGCAAAAAGAAATTTGTCATTTTAACTTTTCTTGCAAGTCTTATGCTTGGCTTTGGGATTGTGGTTGTGCTCGAATTTTTGGATCAATCCATCCGTTCTGAAGAAGATGCTGAATTTTATCTGAATTTACCCGTTTGTGGCACTATTCCAAAGATGAACATAAAATTCAAAGATCAATATGCTGCAATTTTGAAAGAAAACGGCATTGCAAGAACGCCTGTCACAAAAAATATTAAAATCGCAGAGATTAAAAAGTTGGATAATCAAAGTAAATTTTCCGGCGTTCCCGATATATTTAGTTACTAACACTCAAAGATTGATATGGAAAATATACAACATAAATTTGATGAGACGGCTGAAGCAACAGAATTGAGACGTCTTTATCATCGGATCAGAACCGAGTACGTAAAATATCGAAAAAAACTTTTTATGGTAACAAGTGCAAATGTGAGCGAGGGTAAAAGTACCATTTCATCTTCCCTGGCAATTACAAGTGCGCTGTATCGTGAAACAAAAACGCTTTTAATAGATTGTGATCTGCGTCGGCCCACAATTCACAAGCTATTCAAGCTTCCTTTGGAGAATGGACTTGCAGATTTTCTCAGTAATAAATCAGAATTGGACAGAATTTTAAAAGATACGGCTTTTCCCAGTCTGAAAGTAATTACTGCGGGTACTTCAGATCAAAGCCCCTCCAGGCTGATTTCCTCATTTCAACTTTACGATCTGTTTGAAATCTTTCGTTCATATTTCGAAATAATAATTGTAGATGCGCCGCCGGTGATTCCCACAAGTGACGCTCTTTTTCTCGGAAATGGAGTTGATGCAATTCTCATGGTTTTAAAAGCCGGAGAAACGAAAAAAAATATTGCAAAACGCGCTATCAATTCACTGGCTGACAATAAAAACAAAATACTTGGCACTGTAATAAATAATATGAAAAATGTCATGCCGTACTCTTGTGACTATAGCTACTATAATTATAAAAAAGAAAAGAATGACGAATAGGTGATTTTACATTGAATGATTGTAAAATTAAAATATATTGGGGCCTGAAATGTTAAATGCAATGACAATAGATGTGGAAGATTGGTTTCATGTTTCCAGATTCCGAAAGAAAATACAGGTAAGTGAATGGCCTGCATTGGAATCCCGCGTAGAGCAAAACGTGAGTCGGATTTTAAAACTTCTCCAGGAGTACGATGTGAAAGCAACCTTTTTTGTTCTCGCGTGGGTTGCAGAACATTGTCCCGGTGTCGTGCACGCCATTCAGGATTATGGCCATGAAATTGGAACACATGGCTATGGTCATCAGCTTATTTATGAGCAGACACAGGAGGAGTTTGATGAGGACTTGCAAAAGTCCGTTGAAATACTTGGAGATATTTCCGGGGGAAAAATAAGCCTCTACCGCGCACCTTCATTCTCGATCAACCTTAAATCTTTATGGGCGTTTAAGATTTTGAAGAAATCCGGCATTGATATTGATTCTAGTTTTTTCCCTGTAAAACATGATCTTTACGGCGGCATTCAATCGCCTTCTGAATTTTTTCGCGTTCCAGTGAATGGCAGCGGTACCATAGTCGAATGTCCTCTTGCTACTGTTTCCATGGGAAATAAAAATTTCCCTATTGCCGGCGGTGGCTATTTGCGAATGTTTCCGCTTTGGATGATTGAAAAAGGAATACGAGCGATCAACCAAAGCGGGCGGGCTGCAGTGATCTATTTTCATCCATGGGAGCTTGATGAATTGCAGCCGCGCGTTCACGCCGGAGCGGTCGATCAATTTCTTCACTATAATAATATTGACCAAACCGAAAAAAAACTCCATTCTTTATTACAAAAATTTGAATTTTCTACATTAAGCGATGTCATAGCCTCGACAAAAATTACCAAGACGTGGCCTCGCTGGTAGATTTTATAACACGTGACAAGCATTTATGAATACAAGATTATACACTCCTGAAGACCAAATGAAATGGGATCGATTTATTGATTCCCGGGAAAACGGCACTGTTTTTCACAAATCTATATGGAAAAGAATTATTGAAGAAACTTTTCATTATGAGAGTTGCTATTTTCTCACGGAAGATGAGGAAGATATCAAGGCTGTGCTGCCCTTATTTCACATAAAGTCTCGTTTTGCAGGAAATAGTCTCATTTCGTCTCCATTCGCCGTATATGGTGGGGTGCTTGCAGAAAACAAAGAAGCAGAAAGAGCCATACTTGCTTCTGTTCGCAAATTTAGCCATGAAATAAAAGCAGACTATGTAGAGCTTCGTCAACTTGATTCTATGGATGACGAACAACTCCAAACTCGCGATTCGTTGTATTGTACTTTCAAGAAACCACTGCTATCTACTTTTGATGAGAATTTTGCAAAACTCCCAAAAGAAGCGAGGCGTATGGTTCGGAAGGGTATTAAGAACGGGTTGACAGCAACTTTTGATGTTGACAGAATAGACGAATTTTATAATATCTATGCGGCGTCCGTAAGACATTTGGGGACGCCTGTTTTTTCAAAGTTTCTGTTTAAAAAGTGTGTTGAAGAATTTCAGGATGATGTGGATTTGTTGATTATCTATCAAAACAATAAACCGATTGCCGGCGTACTCTCTTTTTATTACCGGGATACGGTGCTGCCTTATTACGGCGGTTCGCTGCCGGAAGCACGAGTCGTTTCGCCAAATAATTTTATGTACTGGACTCTGATGGAAAGAGCGCGTAAACGAGGAGCCAGGTATTTTGATTTTGGCAGAAGCAAGGTTGGCACCGGCGCATCAAAATTTAAGCAGAACATGGGGTTCAAACCCACTGCCCTGCCTTATCAGTATTATGTGAAAAATGGAAATGAGTTGCCCGATAATAATCCAATGAATCCGAAATATAAATTTGCTATCAATTTGTGGAAGCGGCTGCCCCTTGGTTTGACGAAATGGGTTGGTCCCGGCATTGTGAAACATTTTCCATAGGGATGATTTTGAAAATTCTTTTTTTGTCACATAGAATGCCATTTCCCCCCGATAAAGGGGACAAGATCAGGTCGTACAATGTTCTTAAATATCTTGCCGGACGTCATCAGGTCACATTGCTTTGCCCGATCGACCAGAAAGATGATTTGAAGCATGTCGGGGAAATGGGTTCCATTTTGCATAAGATAATTTTCGCTTACCTGAACCCCGTGCAAAGGAAGCTCGGCATGCTGAAAAACTTGTTCACGGGAAAGCCGTTGTCTGTAGCGAATTTCTGGTCCGTATCGTTGAAAAAGCAGCTTGACGAATTGGTGAGTACAGAAAAATATGATGCGATATACGTTTTCTCTTCCACAATGGCAGAATATGTCTGGGATTTGCATATTCCGGTAAAAATCATTGATTTTTGCGATCTTGATTCAGCTAAATTTTTACAATTTTCAAAAAGAGCCGGTCTTTTTTCAAAATGGCTTTACAAGACAGAAGCCGCGAGACTATTGGCTTTCGAGCAAAGGGCAGCAGCCTGTTTCGATCACATTTTGTTTATCAGCCCGGCAGAAAAAAAGTTGTTTGAGAGTAACGGGTTTTCGCACAAGCTGTCGGTTATGAGTAACGGTGTTGATCTGGAACAGTATTTTGGAGATAAATTGCCGGAAAAAAATATTACTGTAAACCATTTCGTTCCCCATGTCGTGTTTACCGGAATGATGAATTATTTGCCGAATGTTGACGCAGTTTTATGGTTCAGTAAAAATGTT
>JAADGR010000434.1 GCA_013152225.1 Calditrichota bacterium | reverse complement strand
TCTGACCGGTTTTCTCCGGGAGCATGGCCTCACTGTGATTGAACGATATGCCAGTGAAACAAGCTGCACCGCAATTGTCGTAGCCGAGTGGCGGGATAAGGGCTAACAAATCTTTGTGTTGATCGCTGCAACTATTTGTCGGAGTGAGAGATATCAGTTAGTTTTGTACACCACAATAAATTGTGGTGCTGGTTCAATTTGTTACAACACCATGATTTATCATGGTGCCTATGCCATTAAGAGTTGATTGAGAACTGCTTTAGCAGTTTCCAATTTAAATAGTTTAATATTCGGGACGATCAATTTGCCACCAATAAGATACGCCGAAGTAAAATATTTATTTGGTTTTCCCTTCCAGCCAATGATAATAATCCGCTAAAAACCGCACCCCAAAAGACGTGGCGATATCACGGTTTACCATCCAGACCTTTTTGTGAATAAAACGTACACGGGTTTCAAAAAAACCGCCGGCCAGGTTGGGATCCGGGTGGTCCTTTGCATAGCGATTGGTCAAAATCCAGTGCAACGATTTTTTGATGTTGGGTAAAAATTCATCGCCCACGCCGTACTTGTACAAACGCAGCCAAATGATCCCCGCAAAAGAGACCGTTGATCCGCAAATCGAATCCCTGTTTTTCTTTCCACTCACATAATTGCGGTAGAAAAAGGTATCGTCCTTGCGCTGAAACTTTGTATAAAACGTCGCTGTTTTTTTTGCCGCATCGAGATAGCGTTTATCACCGGTCAGGTCATACCCTTCCAATAATGATTCTGCGTACCACAGGTTAAAGCGCGGATGGAAATACCCTTCCTTTTTATTGTTGGGCATAAAATCCATCCACAAACCATATTCGTCCTGATACTGTAGCAGGCTCTCGCACAATTCGATAAACATTTTTTTGTATTTTTCTTCGCCGGTGTATTCATACATATCTTTAAACATGGAGCCTTCATTGTTCGGACGCGCAACATCGAACAACGTCTGCTTTTGTTTTTCCGGCCAGAAAGGACTGTTCTCCTTCAGCACCTCGCCGGTCTTTGGATCGATATTATCGTAAAAAAGGTGATGCTCGGGTTCGTACATGTGCCGCATCATCCAGTCCCCGGCGCGTGTGGGCACGTCGGCGTAACGCTTATCCCCGGTTACATCGTATAACCGAAAAAGCCCGGCAGTGCCGTCGGTGACGGTGGCAAAAACAATGGTCGGAATATAATCCCCGTGAATTGCGCGTACCATACCGTTGAGTTTGGGCTGATCTTTTATCTCCAGGCTCACCCACCAGTTCCCTGCCTTTTTCGCCGCACTGAGATAGGCCTGATTTTTTGTGATTTTGTACGCCTCGACCAGAGCATAAATGATTTGCCCCGTATGCCACGGCGGTTCATAATCGTACCACTTGCCCTCGATCATCTGATAGTCGCAGCGGGATTTGCCGTTCTCGTCCAACAGCACATTTGCCGCGTAGTTCGCCCCATCGTTGATAGCATCGAGCACCTGCTGTTTGCGGATGCTTTCCTGAGCAATTACAGCAACAACAGATAGAAAAACAAAGCAGACTGCAATCCATTTTCGTAAAATCATTTCTTTTCCTTTTTCCAAGAATTAAACTTTCATACACATGCAACATAGCGGATGTTCGAACAATAAGCGAGGATTCCGAAGGCCGGATGAATTATATATGCTCATACACCGCCCGTCTATTTTCCTCCGGAATATTCACTTCATTAAAAAAGGTCATGCCCATAAAGCGCTCATTTTCCCGAAAATAATTTTTCCCCCAGCGGATCATACGTTCAATATACGCCGGGTCTTTCGGCGGTAACGGATAGTTTCGCGGCGGATTTCTGCGGATGGTCGTGTGCAGATAAATTTTCAACGGCGACAGGTATTCGATCACCTTTTCAAGCTCCATTGTCTCGCGCTCGCGGTGACGCCCCTCGCAATAGGGCATAACAAAATCCAACCCCACTTGCTTTAGCGTTTCGATACTGTGACCGCGATTTTTCTGATACGCGGCGACATTACCGTCCCGGGGAGAAAAGCCGCTATAAAATCCAAATTGGAAGCGCGGGTTGATACTTTTAACAAGAGTCTTTAAATCAATGAGGCGATCGCGAATTTGGATATTTTTCCATTCAAGAAACGCGTTCTTATCGATGACGTAAATATCCTTGCCCGTGTCACGAAACAGTTTTTCACGTGTGCTTGAACAGTAGCAGGAATCACCGAAATAAGACGGATGTTCCAGAACAATGCCGTTTACATGCGGATATCTTTGGAGGACATCTGCAATTTTGTCCCGCATGTAGGTGTGCGCCTGCTCGTTGTCATGGCAAATGTGTAGAGACTCCTCTGCCTCTTTTTCAACTTCATTTGCATCCACCGGCACCGAATGAGCCGGACTCTCGTCTCTTCGTGTTAAAAATTTTACACCGGGATAACTTTTTCTCAGACCAGCCATACCGAGATATTTGATCTCCATAAAAATCTCAATACCCAGCCTATGCGCCTTTTCGATAATTCTGGAAAAGAATTCGGTTTCCGCAAAAGCATTCAATGCGTTTTTATCCACCTGAGGCTTTAATTTGGGATTCCTGATCGGCCAGGCAATGCCGTGATTGCCGGGAGAATAATTGCCGTGACTGGCCATCATCACGATCAGGCGCGTCATGCCGTGACTCTTCATTTCATCCAACAAATGGCTGAAATAGTCGAACCCCAGCTTTCTCTCATGAGTTTCATAAGTCAGACAAGTGGTCCAGCCAAAGATCATCTTTTTACGCCGGCCGGGATGATCACTCTTGGCAAAAAGGGATTGGCCTAATCCGCTTCCCGCGAATGAAAATAATCCGGCATGAAGAGTGTGAAGAAACTCTCTGCGGTTATATTTCATTTTTGCACCATTTGCAACTCATTATTCAACGCCCGCTTATGCGGATTTTATGATAACAAATACTTGTCATTGCGAGGAGTGGGGAACGAACGACGAAGCAATCTCATAACGGCCTGCGAAGCATGAGATTGCTTCGCTCCACTCTGTTCCGCTCGCAATGACATGATTTAAAAACTATTTCTTCCCATATCGTGTCGTAAAAGTCGGGGTGTTGCCGGCATATTTGAAAAAGACATCCAGCGGCACAAGTTCATAGTCCGGGCCGAGTTTGGCGAGGATACGTTTTACGCGCTCAATATGGCCGAATTCCCGGATATGAAGCAAGCAAAAGTAAGGTCGTTTCGCATTAAGATTTGCCAGTTCCTGAATGTCCGCTGCGGCCTCGTCTTCATTCCTCTTTTCCGACAAATAATAATCGAATGAAATAAAGGGAACACCATCTCTGACCGTAAAAGTATGCGCCGGCCGGTAGCCGTTGGCAAAGCCGATGGCGCCGGGCATTCTATCATAATAAACATCCACGATCTCTTTTGTCACATCGTCATCCAAACCATTGGTTTGCCAATAATTGCTATGCTCCATAATCTCGAAAGAATTCAAATCCAACGTCTGCATCAGCTCATACGCTTTATCGACAACATCGGGCAAATACTCCATGGGAATGGATTTTGGATACATATAGCCGGGCCCGGATAACGAGCCGATGAAATAATCATTCGGCGTGGATTCATCATAAAAGAATTGCAGCATAGCCGGTGCCAGCCAGGACCAATTCATCGTGACCTCCCACGCGTATGGAATATCGCCGCGGCCGGGTTCTGTCCACGCGCCCAATCCCAGGCAATCCGTCTGGATGCAGGCAAGATAAACCTTGTTCTTAGGAATATACTTTTTCCCGGCTTTGATATTATGATTGTTTTTAAACTTGTATCCCGGCGTCAATCCGATTTGGGTATTGAAACTCATGTTCGGCAGCGTGTGCAACCCTTCGACACGCAGGGCATAACTCGATGCCAGGGCCACGTGCTGCGCCTCTTTGTCTTTGCTATAGGAATGCCAGCCCATGACCAGGGAAAGCGGTTTCATTTCCCGAAAGAGACGTTTGGCAAACCGATATTCGAGGGTATCGCTCGGATTCGTTGACGCATCGGTGAAAAAGGCCTTTTTATACATGCCGAAATCAGCAATACCCGGTTTCATTCGCTTTCCGCCTTCACCACCCAGATAAACCAGATAGTCCTTGCTGCACTTTTGCCAGTACTTTTTATAGGCCCAGGTATAAATTTCATAATCGCTCTGACCGATAAATTTTCCTCGCAGGTCTTCCCGCATTTTCAAACCATATTTTTCCACAAGCGGAATCAGGTCTTCGGAAACCACAACGGATTCATCGAGTCCGGCAGCAGTAAAAGCAACGATTAACGACGTCCGCACATTTTTATCCCAAACCACATATCCTTTTGCGTATTGGCTCAGGGCAGACAAAGCTTCATCTACATTTTGCAAATCTTTGAAATGCATCTGTCTGGTGTTTTTATAATAATCCAAAAGCGGCTGGGAAAACTTGAAATCCCATTTAGGCGGATAGATAAAATAGAGACGAGGGGCGCTGAGGTTGGCAACACCCTGCAAGCTGATTAAAAGTGCGTGCACGGGCAAGTCCCCCTGCATGTCCCAATTTTCAGAGAGAGGCATAACGTACATTTCATCTGCGGCACGAACAAATGTGACAAGAGCTATGATGAGCATAAAGACTGAAATGAGATATTTTTTAATTGACATTTTTGTTCCTTTCAAAAGCATTATTGTTTTACCCGATCAAAAACGAGTTTAACCGGTGTTGGCCGGCTGGAGCGTTTTTCAATCACGATGAGGTTGTTTCCATTGCGGTTCAGTTTAAACGACAGCACCGTTGTTATTTTCGCATCACCTTGCGAAATCTCGACAGTTTGTTCTTTCACGACCTCCAGCTCGCGATCCGGTTCTTTCCACGATCCGCGGATCGTTTTATCCGTGCCTGTTTTTGCGAGAACACCCATAAACCAGTTTTCCGGCCAGATTTGAGAAGTAACCGGAACGTGCACTGCCTCGCCACCGGGAATAAAAGTCGCTGAATCAACAAACACGACCTTGTTTTTCTCGAGCGAATTCTGCACAAGCACCACAGCCTCGCCCTTTTTTTGAATGACCATTTCAATCTGGCGATAGCGCCAGTTCACAATATCCGTACTTTTTTGCCGATTGATTTTCCACGTGCCGTAAATTGTTTTTGTTTTATCGGCACATGACAGACTGAACAGGAAGCTGAAAACAACAAGAGCCTGAACAAATAATAAAAGTTTTTTCATGTTTCTCCTCGGGTTTGGTGTTTAATTGATGTTGAAATTTGATTGTTTCTTAAAAAAGGATGTTAACAAAAAGTCAGGACAAAATCAAGCCTCCTGAATGTGCAGCAACCGACTCCGGGTGGCGGAATATTAGGAATCAATCCATAAATGAGAAATTCGTAAAAAGTCACAAAATGTCATTGCGAGCGAAGCGAAGCAATCTGGATGTCGGCTAACGTGCAGTTTTTTAAAGATCGCTTTCCCGATAACTCGGGATAAACTATCGCTCCGCTCCTCGCGATGACATGCTTTTCGACTTTTTACGAACGACTCATAAATGAGATCAGTGCCCTAATTGTAACGATTGGTGGACACCACTTTTGCTACCAGCGCGCCGCACATAATAATTCATAAATTATAAATCCTGTATTTGTAATCATGATTACGCACCTGCACGCCGCGCAAACGAAATGAGAATCCCCAGCCGCCTTTGCCTTGA
>JAADGR010000466.1 GCA_013152225.1 Calditrichota bacterium | reverse complement strand
GATTGCCCGAAATTTCCAGCAGTGATATCTGAATATCATCAGCCTGCAGATTTCCCCAGTTGTGAATTTCTGTTGTGAAAGTAATGTCCTGCCCGGCATGAGGTTTTTCAAACTGGATTCGCGTGGAATCGCTGCGCAACGCAACATCAACAAAATACCTGCCGATTGCGTTTTCTTCCCCGGGCGTTCCTCCGAGAGGATGCGTACAAAAGCCCCAAACCGCAGCTTTGGGCGGATAAGCAACCGGCTGCCTGCGCTCCAGCGATTTCCCTTGTATCCCCGTTTCGATTCTGTAAAAAGTGGAATCGATCGTCGCACCGTTTTCATTCCACAACACCAGGGTGTCAGAGATTGCATCGATTTGTAAAAAGTCATCGCCAATATCCGTAACGACTGTTTTCGTCTGCCAGAAAAAATCCCGGACATCACCGAACTGCGACAGAACCACCATGCTACCGGGATTGAGAACAATCTGCGGCAAAGTCATTTGCGACAATGTGCTTTTAATTCTCCAGTTCGTTAAATCGAGCAATTCGCCGCTTCTGTTTTTCAACTCAATCCATTGGCCCTGCACTCCAGGCGGACGACTGTAAATTTCATTGATAACGACATCTCCCGGGGCCGGCTGCACGGAAAAATGAACCGTTGCCTCATTGTTGGACAAATCCTGATCATCAGTGAAATCGGCTCTGATCAACAATTCATTATCGCCGATGGGAAAAGGCGGCAATATGATCTCCTCGTGCACGGAATCCAGCCACGCGAAATGATCAGGTTCGATTTGTCTCTGAAAAACAAGCTCGTCGTTATCATAAATCAATATTTCAAATTCAGGGATGATTTTACTGCCGATATTTTTCAGCCAAAATGAAATCGTGATCGAATCTTTTCTCGAAGGGCAGCCGGGACGAACAGAAATATCGTCGCCGGAAATTGTCATGTCAAATTCAAACGGTGTAATGGAATTCAAAAATCCAGGCGTTCCGCCGGAAACCAGAGCATTTCCCCAGTTGCCGTCAAAATCGCCGCGATCGAGCACCCTTTTTTCTTCCGAAATACCATCCGGATTTTTGACCCGATATCCCCACGAAGCTACAGTTGTCGAATCCGGCATGAGAATTGAAACGGTCTCGCTTCGGTTATTAGAAAAACCATAAGCACCGAATTGCGAATTTCCGATCGTCAAAATCAACACATCGGCCGGAATGACGGCGTCATACTGCCTGCTCTCCGTAAAATATTTCGGGACAAAAATGAGGGCAAACTGGTTTGGCGCGAGCCGCGTGCCTTGTTCGTGCGCGATAATCTCGTTCATCTTCGTTCCGTCGCTCAGCAGCCAGCAGGCAAGATCAATGGTGTCGCTTTCATCGGCATTGTAAATTTCAACGAATTCATTATAGCGCTCATTTCCCGCCGGATTGAACATAATTTCAGACAGTACGATTTGAGCGATACAACCAGTGGAAATCCCCAAGGTGAAAACGACGAAAATCTGAAAGACCCGATTTTTCATAAAACACCCCTTTTAAGAAATATCGAGATTGTCCCGGGTATTAAAAGTCAAGTGATGCTTCTTGCAAAGTGGATCGAGTTGCAAATGATAGGTCATCACTTTTTTGTTTTTTGTCTTTCATCAACAAAAAAAGACAAAATAATTACGACTGTTTTTCTGGTTCAGTGTTAAATCGAGTGAACACCGCCCAGCCAGTGCTCGATGAATTAATGAAATATAAATTTCAGAATAATTGCTGACATGATAATTATCTTGTCCTCAATCATTTTGTCCTTAATTTTATTCAGAACCTAAGTTTTTTTAATACCTGTCAGAATATCTTTGATGCAAGTGTCTTTAAAAGTCAAAACCAGTGCTTTTTCATAATCAGATTGAATCTTTTCAGTCAGCGTGCTTAATTCATCTTTTCCGTCGGCAGGCAGATCATTGACCCCGTGTGTCCTCAATCCGATCATGATTTCATCCAGAGATAAATTTTCCAAACTTTTGGCCGGAGCATATCTCATGGCATCTCCTTCAACGGGATAAAGCAAGCCGATTTCGACAAGCTCTGTCAGGATATCGTTGAGCAGTCTTTCGGGAACACACAAGCGATCCGCCAACTCTCCGCTGGTTGGGACCAAATCCCCATGGTAAAAATTTTTCCCGATGATCAGGATGATCCGAAGCGCCAGGTTGTCCCGGACTTTTTGACTGTATCGCGTATTGCGCACTTCCCAGGTAATTTTGTTCATATTTTGATGGGCATAAGAAATTTCAGCGCCCAGCAAAACAATTGCCCAACTGAGAAATAGCCAGACAAGAAAAAGCGGTAGTGTGGCAAAACCGGCGTACAAAGCAGCTTTGGCGCCTTCCTGATAAGATGTCACGATAAAGCGGGCAAAAAATAGATTTGAGACCTGCCAAATCGTGCCTGCAAAAACAGCCCCGAAAAACGCCGATCCGGCTTTCACTTTTGTGTTCGGAATGAAAATATACAAAAAAAGAAAAGCAAACCAACTAGTGATAATGGGTGCGGTTTTGTTAAAGAAAAAAGAAATGCCGGGTATTTTGCCGATCGCCTGAACAATGAAAAAACTTTGTATAGATGCTGTAATTCCAAGGATGGTGAACAACAGAACGGGCCCGAGCAAAATGACGCTGAGATAGTCGCTGAAACGTCGATGCAAACTGCGGACGCGCTGCACTTTCCAGATGTCGTTAAAAGCTCTTTCTGTGTTGTTGATAATGGACAAAACCGACAAGAACAGAAACAGGAATCCAACGCCGCCGAGCGCACCGACATTGACATTGTCGACGAATCCGACGATCGCTGGCACCACCGTCTGTATAGCCTGCTCTCCGAGTGGAGCCATGACCTTATAGAGTATCGGTTCCAGCTTGTTGTGAAAGCCAAACCCTTTTAACAGAGAAAACATGACCGCGAGTAATGGAACAATGGAAAGAAGGGTTGCATAAACGAGCGCGGATGCCCGAACCAAAAGACGGTCCTGAATGAAAGCGCGTGCTACAAGATAGCTGAGCACAATTTGCTGATACAAAAATGCCCGAGCTTTTGACAGCTTTCGATAATCCTGACGCCAAATATCTTTGGTTAAAAATTGATGCAGGGAGGAAAGAAATTCCAGAATTGGTTTTATTAATGTATCCAAAAAGACCTCAAACGAAAACCCTTTGCTTTTTTCTACAAGAAAGATAAATTATAAGCAACAACAAGGGAAAAGTCAAGAAATACTTGGAAAATATCTGTACTTTAATTTGACGCCAGGTTACACAACGACCAAATCTCGACTGCCCTGAAGGTTGAAAAATGACTCATTTTATGATAATCTGAATTATTAGATTGAGAGGCACCATGAAAATACGACGACTTGGCCTGACAGACCTGAGTTTTACGACTATTGGACTCGGCACATGGGCTATTGGAGGAGGCGGATGGCAATTCAGTTGGGGTGCGCAGGATGATAAAGAATCAATTAAAACGATCCATCGCGCTCTGGATAAAGGCATAAACTGGATCGACACTGCACCTGCTTATGGTCTTGGTCATTCGGAAACGGTAGTGGGCAAAGCGCTCAAAGGTATGAGAGATAAACCTTTTATCGCAACAAAATGTGCCCGCGTGTGGGACGAAAACCGAAACCTGGGGTTTAATCTCAAGCGGGAAGGAATTCGCCGCGAGGTTGAGGCAAGTCTTCGCAGGCTGCAAGTGGATGTTATCGATCTTTACCAGATTCACTGGAACAAGCCGGACGAGGATATTGAGGAAGGTTGGAACACAATAGCCGAATTAATAAAAGAAGGCAAAGTCCGGTACGGCGGCGTATCAAATTTTACGCTTGATCAATTGAAGCGGATTCTCCCCATACACCCGGTTGCCTCGCTTCAGCCTCCTTACAATATGCTGGTAAGGGATGCTGAAAATGAGTTGCTGCCATTTTGCGGAGAACACAAAATAGGCGTCATTTGTTACAGTCCGATGTACAAAGGGTTGTTAACAGGAAAATTCACAAAAGAGCGGGTTCAGAATCTCTCTCCGGAAGACCACAGAACGCGTGATCCCCACTTTCAGGAACCGGAGCTTTCAATCAATTTGCAGCTTGTTGACAGTCTCGCGGAAATTGCACGGCGAAACGGCAGAACAACGGCACAGCTTGCCATTGCATGGGTGCTGCGCCGTTCGGAAATCACAGCAGCAATTGTCGGCGGCCGCCATCCCAAGCAGGTGGATGAAATTGCCCCGGCGGGAGACTGGCAATTATCGGACGAAGACATAAAAGCGATCGAGGAGCTTTTGACAAAGAGGGCACAACAATTATAACAGTACTAAACAAAAGAGAAAAGCCTTAGATGCGCATGGCTTATCTTCTACCCTATGCAGCGATAGGAACAGGCCTTTACGTTTTTCAAAGCGCCTGGTTTGCCATCCTCTGCTATCATTTCCTGATATTGATTATGCTCCTCATGCATTGGAAAGAGTCTTCCCTAAAGATGCTTTTCAAAGGCTGGAATTCCCGGTTCGCGTTTTTGCTGACCATAATCGGCCTTTTCTCAGGCCCGGTAATTTATTTCGCGTGGTCACTGATGCAATCAAGTGATTCTTCATTGCAAGTAAAATTAGCCCATCTGGGATTACATGGCAAATCACTGCTTATTTTTTGTGTTTATTATTCTATCAGCACGCCCTTGCTTGAGGAAGCCTTTTGGCGAGGACTTTATGCAAACGCAAGCAAATACCCCGCCTGGCCGGACCTCTTTTTCGCAGGCTATCACGTCCTGGTTCTCGTAATGTTCATAAAGCCGGTTTATGTCATCCTGTCGTTTTTAACTTTACTCATCACTGCCTGGATCTGGCGCCTCATTGCAAATATGTTCAAAGGACTTTTCATCCCATTGCTGTCCCATTTTGCGGCTGGTTTGAGCATTATTAGCGCGCTTTTTATTTCAAGTCGATAAAAAATGTTTATAAAGTGTTCCGGAATCGCGGTCTTTATTGTTTTAATGCAAATCTACGGGATACTTTTAACACCTTAAAAATCATTTTGTGACCAAATTGGGTACAAATTTTTATGGAAAATTTGACCACTAATTTCACCAATTACTCGAATTTAAAAAACTAATTCGTGAAATTAGTGTAATTCGTGGTCGTCTTTTTGGTTCCGATTTATCCAAGTTAGAGTTTTAAACTCACTTCGTCTTAACCGCCACCATCATAATCTCCACTAGTGCATCTTTGGGAATGCGCGCTGCTTGTACCACTGCCCGCGCCGGTAAATTTTCCTGAAAAAATGTTTTGTAAACATTATTCAATGCGCCGTAATCATTCAGGTCTTGCAAAAAAACCTGGCATTGCACGACGTCATTTATAGAAAATCCCGCGGCTTTTAAAACCGCACTCGAATTTTTCAAAACCTGCTGCGTTTGCTCGGTGATGCCACCCGGAACAAATTGGCCTGTCGCCGGATCAATGGCAATTTGACCGGACAGATAAAGCATATCGCCCACTTTAACTGCCTGAGAATACGGCCCGATCGCTGCCGGAGCATCCGATGTTGAGATAATTTCCCGTTGTAAATCCGGTTTGGAACAGGCAAATATTAATGATAAAACAGCTAAAAATCCAATAAGCTTCTTCATTTTCGTACTCCTTTTCAATAAGATTAAAATGGGCTGCGTTAATTATTCCTCTCTCTTACGCAAACATTTTTTCATAAT
>JAADGR010000090.1:5800-8337 GCA_013152225.1 Calditrichota bacterium | reverse complement strand
TTGTTGGGAATATCGGAAAAGAGCAAATAGCCGGCGTTACCCCACACAGGTCCTTCGGTAAATTGAAAATCAGTTCCTTCGCTCAGCTTCACCAGTTTGGCATTCGGGGCAAGAACAGAATTCAGGTTTTGTTGATGAGAGCTAGTGCAAGAAAAAAGTAGGACAAAAAGTATGGGAATAAAATTCTGTTTTTTAAGCCAATACACTTGTCTTCTCCTTACGTTTCCCCGGTGTGATCTGGTTACTGTTTTTTCGCTTTTTCCAATTCGTCCAGGAATTGTTGTTTCACAATCATGCCTAAATCTTCCGCCAGAGTCACCTGCTTCCATGCTGCATCTATTTGACCGTCGAAATAATAATTCACTGCAAGAGCATAATGGGCCCGGGCTGAAGACGGGTCGCGCTTGATTGCTTTTTCGAGAAATTCAATGGCCTCTTTTGTGCGCTGCTGATCCCCACGCACGAGCCCCATCCCAAACAGCGCAAGCGCATTCAAAGTGTTTTTTTTCAACGCCATGGAAAATAATTGTTCCGCCTCGGAGTCCAGATGTTTTTTCGCATTGATCAATCCCTGGCTGGCGATGTAATCGGCGTTGTTGGAATCCAGAGCCGCAGCTTTCAGATATTCTTCCATAGCGGCATCCCAGCGACCGGCGTATTCCAAGTTTTGTCCCCTGAGAAAATGTACTTTGGCGCGTTCACGTCGGGCATCTGTTTCCTTTTTTATCTTTGCCAGCGCATCTGCAAGATTTTGTCGTGCAGACAATGAGGATGGCTGTAGTGTAATAGCTCTTTTAAAATGTTTAATTGCCTGCACCCATCTTTTCTGCCGATAGAGATATTCCCCGTAAGCCAGTTGCACTTGTGCGTTGGCAGAATTTAAATTGAGTGCCTTTTTAAATGCAATCACGGCGGATTGCTGTCTGCCGCGTTTTTCATAAACCCGTCCCAAAAGAGAAAAGGCATCCGCAAGAGTGGGGTCGAGCCGCAAAGCCTGTTGGCAATATTTTTCAGCCGCGCGCAGCGAGTCAAAGGAAAAAAAGATTTGTGCCCGGTTTAATTGAGACTTTGCCAGCGCTTTCCTTGCCAGCTCCTTTTGCCCCTCCATTTGATAGCTCGCGCTCAGGTTCTCAAATGCATCAGGCATTAACGGCTGGATTTCAGCAGCGCGTTTAAACGCGCGCGTGGCTTTGGTGATGAGGCCAAGTTGCAAATACGTTTTCCCCAGGTTGTTGTAAATTCCCGCGTAATCCGTTGCCAATGATTTTGCATCCTGACAGCCACCAAGCAAATCGCTGATTCCTGATGTAACGAGGTTGCCGCGGGAAAAGTACCTTTTGTCCAAATAATCCGGATAGAGTTGAATCGCTTTTTCAAAAGCCAGCCTGGCATCGTCCGGGTCATTTGTTTTTGCAAAGGCATTGCCAAGATTATTATAAACAATTGCAAGGTTGGGATCGATCTTTACTGCCTTGTCAAAAGCGTGGAGTGCTTTTTCACCATCACCCCTGGAGAGGAAAATATTTCCCTTTTGCATAAAAAAAAGCGCTTTGCTGCTGTCTCTTGCAATCGCGGTGTTGACAAAATCGAGGGCACTCGCCAGCGAATCCAATCTGTGCATTGCGATTGAAATGTTAAAGGGTACAATCGATGATTCGGGAGAAATTCGGAGTGCCTTGCGAAAATCCCGCAGGGCTGATTCCGCATTTCCCAGGGTCATAAAAACAAGCCCGCGGTTGTTGAGCACAGAGACCATATCAGGTTTGATCTCAAGCGCTTTATCGTATTGTTCCAGGGCTTCATCCAAAAGACATTTACGCGCAAAAGTATTTCCTAAATTGAAATAACTTTGTGAACTTTTCGGGTTTAGGGCAATAGCTTGCTTGTACTCGGCAATCGCATCGTTAAGCATTCCTTTTTTATAGTACATGGTTCCCAAACTGTTGTGAATATCGTCATTCGTAGAGTCCAGTGAAACCGCACGTTTGAAATTGAGGATTGCTTCATCAATTAGATTTTGATTGCCATAAATGAGTCCCTTGAGAACATATAAATTGGCAACAGAAGGATCGTATTTCATGGCACTGTTGAGGGCCAGCAGTGCCGGTGAATATTTTTTTTGCTCCATATAGGATTTGGCAAGATTACTGTAGGCGTGAACGTAAGAGGGGCGCAATCGAATCGCAGCCTGGTAGTATTTAATGGCGGAATCAATGCGGCCAATGTGATAAAACGCAGCGCCGATATTATTAAAAGCTACAGGTTCTGTAGGAGCCAGCCTGATGGCCTCGCGCAAATGGTCTATTGCCTGATCAAAATGACCGCTGTCTGCTGCTGCAAACGCTTTGTCAATATGGTAACTGGCAGAGCTCAGCATGATCCTACGGATTCGTTCCTGTTCCTTCCTTTTGTTCGCGGCACAGGACAAGAGTAGCAGAGCGAGAACAAGAGCGATGATCTGTTGTGTGCGAGCCATTTGTTGCTCCGGATTATATTTATTTAAAGCCTGTAACTGTAATTATAAGAATATTTAGATT
>JAADGR010000090.1:0-5729 GCA_013152225.1 Calditrichota bacterium | reverse complement strand
AAGGTTTTATCCTGCATCAGGATGAGCAAAAGGGACATTGTGTGCAAACTCGTCATAACGCGCCATGAGGTAAAGCGTGTCGGACAAGCGATTAAGGTAAGGTAATAAGACAGGATTCTGAAGCGGTTCCAGCGTATTCAACTGCGTAATCCTTCGCTCCGCTCGCCGCAGCACAGCTCTGGCGACATCGAGGTAAGCAGAAACAACAGTTTCTCCGTAAATGACAAATTTGCGTGGAAGTTTGATCTTGCTCTCAATGTTTGTCGAAAACGCCTCAAGATAAGCAAGGTCGTCCTGCCCGAGTTTCTTCCGCAGCAAGTGCAATGATTCCGCAGGGCAGGCCAGTTCAGCGTTAACCAAATAAATATGATTTTGAATTTTCCAACATGCTTCTTTTACATCCTGCAAGTCAGTCTGTGCTCGGGCAAGACCAAGAAAAGCAGATGCCTCATCCAATGTTCCGTAAGCCTCGGGTCTGAGATCGTATTTTTCTACCCGGCTGCTATTTAAAAGACTCGTTTTGCCCTTGTCGCCGGTTTTGGTTGTGATTGAAAATTGTTTATCCTTATCCGCCATTTTTTGCCTTTCTCAGATATGCGACCCTTTTTTATAAACCTGCTGTAATTTATTTTGAGTTTTGGGCGGGTTATGTGATCTGTTTTCCGTCATCTGCTATCCACCATCCGCTTCTCCCCTATTTGATTTTACCGACACAAATATTTCGCAGCGCAGCCGTTGTTTTCCACGAGGCAATGCCGAATGGTTGAGATAATTCTACTTCAGACCGGATCGATAATTCCCTGCCCTCGGTCGGCAAGTCCACCATTTTCTCCCCGTCGATCCACGCCTGAATCAGGCTTTTAGTGACGCGCAATCTGATCTTGTACCAGCGGTTATGGCTGAATTTTTTCATTCTTCCCGTCTCATTTTCCGAGGCGTCCAGGCCGTCGATACTGCTCAGGCCGACAACCGTGCCGCCCCATCCGCCGACAATCAATGTACAGGGATCTTTTCCAACCGGAAAAGTCATGCCGCAGAAAAAATCATCGCCGTCAATTTTCTCGGCTTCCAAAGTAACCTCATAGTTGATTTCCGGGAAATCTTTTTTCAGAGTGATGCCGGTGCATCCGTCGCCCATCCGCAATACAATCGTACCTTTTTCAACATAAACATCCCCTTGCGTACCGAAATCGGTTATCTCCCATCCGTCGAGTGTTTTTCCATTGAAAAGTGAGACAAAACCAGAATCACACCCCCCTGTTGATTTTTGTTCATGACTTTGCGCACTTGAAAAAGCAGGAAAAAGTGTGCAAAAAAGCATGACAAGAAAAAGTTTTGTTCCGATCATTTTATCACTCCTTAATTTTTCTTTTGGATTTTGGCAGCATTAAAACAAACGGGATACCTCCCAAAGCAGTGATGCCCGTAACAAAAAGTAAAACAGCAAGAACAGCATAATTGGGAGCACATCCGAGCAAACTCATTGACACCGTCGTCAGAGCAGGAGCAATGATTAAAAAATAACGTACCGAAACCCGGTCGGCAATGAGGCCGACGAATGGATTCATAAGAGAAGGAAGCCTTTGAAAAAGCCTGAGCAGACCGACGAGCGAATAAGAAAGATTGAATTTACTAATGAGCAGCGGCAGGATTGGCGCCAAAAAAGAAGAATAGATATCATGTGTCAAATGCGCAAAGGATATAGTGATGACGTTGAGCGTTTGAAATTTCTTTTCATCTTTCACAAAATTGATCCTATTTTCCAACTTTTTTACCTTTTGAATATACAAAAAAGATTTTTCAAATGTTTAACATTAAATTTCCGCAACAATTCTTTTCGGTTGTAATAATAGGACAAATAACGAAACAGGAAATTAAGACAAACTTTTTTACAAAAAAATATCTGCCAATCAAAAAAGCGTGCAACAGTGATTTTTTTCGAGGAGACTTGCTCACGTGTCATTCAACAATTGTTATCACTTTTCGATCGGCATTGTTTTGTCACTTTTTATTTTGCTTCCGGGCTTTAATTACACCTTTGCCCAGACCGAAGCAAAGTTGCTGCCGGACAACGGAGCAGCCGGTGATTTTTTCGGCTATTCCGTTTCCATAGACGGCAATTATGCGGCTGTCGGGGCCTACGCTGCCGATACCGAAAAAGGCATCGATGGCGGTGCCGTTTATGTTTACCGTCGCAGCGGCGATCTCTGGCTTTTGGAAGATAAGATTATTCCATTTGATGGCATTTTTCAGCAATATTTTGGATTCTCTGTGGCCATCAATGGAAGCCGTTTCGTTGTCGGCGCCCTTCAGGATGATGACAAAGGTGCATACTCCGGTTCTGCTTATGTATACGAACGCATTAATAATACATGGAGTTTGGATGAAAAGCTCGTTGCGTCCGACGGCCAGAGCATGGATTCATTTGGGCAATCCGTTGCAATTTATGCCGACCATATCATTGTCGGTGCTTCCGGAGATGATGACGGTGCATTAATTGATGCCGGATCAGCCTATATTTTCAAACATACTGACGAAGGATGGATTGAAGAGAAAAAACTTTTACCCGAATCCGGGGCGACGCAGGATTATTTCGGCTTTGCCGTTTCAATCACTGATTCTGCCGCAATTGTCGGCGCGCCATCCTATGACGGACGGTACGTGGATACCGGCGCGGCATACATCTTTTCACTCGGCCAAAGTGGTTGGACACAAAAAGCCTTGCTCACCGCTCCGAATGACAGCGTCAGTGATTTTTTTGGACGTTCCGTTGCAATCAGTGACAGCACCGCTCTGGTTGGCGCTTTTAAAAAAGACAACGGCGATCTGCAGGATACGGGAGCTGCTTATTTGTATGAATTTCGCAATGGAGAATGGACCCAGGTTTTAAAGCTCGTCGATGATAATGCGGAAGCGGAAGACTGGTTCGGTTATTCAGTATCTGTGCGCGGTATCTATGCAACCGTCGGTGTCCCGCAAAACAGGGGAAACGGTGTCGTCTCGGGCGCAGCTTTTCTCTATCAACGCGGCGAAACGGGCTGGCAGCAAAAAGCCAAGCTCGTCCCAAGCGACGGTAACACCGAAGACTATTATGGAAATTCGGTCTCGATCAGCAACGAGTTTCCTCTTGTCGGTGCTCCCAATAACGATACCAACGGTACCGATGCCGGTGCGGCATATCTTTACTTTTCCGATGCTCCGCTGCCGGTTGAGCTTGCTTCTTTTTCAGCAGAGCTAAAAAACAGCCGCATTCACCTTTTATGGCAAACGAAATCCGAAACGAACAATTTCGGTTTTAAGGTGCAGCGGAAGGTTCAGGCGGAATGGGAAACCATTGGTTTTGTTCGGGGAAAAGGAACAAGCAGTGAAACACAGAACTATCAATTTTGGGATACGCAAGGTCTGAAAAAGAGTACGGGTTCGGAAATTCAATACAGGTTGAAACAATTGGATAATGACGGCTCTTTTGCTTTTTCAAAAGTTGTGCAAGTGCAAGTCAATGCTCCCAGGCAATACCAGTTGTTCAGGAATTATCCCAATCCATTCAACCCGGAAACAACGATTTCTTTTTCACTTCCGCAGGCATCTTTTGTAAGTTTGAAAATTTATAATGTCAACGGAAGCGTCTTAAAAACACTGACCAATGCGTATCAAACGGCCGGTGAGCATAAAATCAATTGGGACGGCACAACCGAAAACGGACAAAAATTATCGTCAGGGATTTATTTCTACAAATTAAAAGCCGGTTCGTTTTCACAAATCAAAAAGCTAATCCTGGTCAGGTAATTCGGACAACGGGTACCATTTTCTACGGACACCGACCGGGATTGCCTAACGAAAGCGGGATGTTGAGATAATATGGATTCTATTTCGGAGCGGACATCTCATCATCCCGTTTTCAATTTTATTTATTCCCCCTTTTTTTATCCCCAATCCATAAAACACCTTGAAAAGAAAATTTAATTTTTGTATCGTGAAATACGGATAAAACCCACAAATGTCACTGATTTGAGTATTCTCAGAATCAAACTCATAGATTGAGATAAATATGATCGATCCCGCTCCTATTGAAATCCCCATAGACGGCACTCTGGATTTGCATACCTTTCAGCCACGGGATGTCAAAGAATTAGTGCCGGATTATTTGCGCGAATGTCGGGCGCGTGGTATTTTAGACGTGCGCATTGTTCATGGAAAAGGTCGGGGCGTTTTGCGCAGAACCGTGCATGCAATCCTCGACCGTTTGCCGGAAGTGGAGGCCTTTCATTTGGCAGATGAAACCGGCGGCGGCTGGGGTGCAACGCTGGTGAAGCTTTTCCCTGCTGAAAGTTAAGTTGCATTTTATTTCAACGGCCTGATCCTGACGTTTCGGTAGGCAACCGGCCCGTGATCACCTTGCAGCATGAGCGGACCGAGCGGCTGTTCATCCAGAAAAGCTGCGGATCGCGTAGGTCCCGACACCTCGACATTTTCCTGTATTATCTGACCATTTTGCACGACCTTGATAAACTTTGCATTTGCCGTCTTGCGCCCGTTTTTGTCAAAGCGAGGTGCGCGAAAAAAGATATCATACATTTGCCATTGACTGCAACACCATGCCCGGGTTCTGTGGCAATCAGTTTTTCGTTATCAGGGTCCATGAAAGCCTTGCCCGCTTCAAACCAGTCTCCCCTGTCCTGCCGCCACGATGCAAGATTCGGTTCGCTCATGAGTTCAATCCAGTTTTCCTTTTTCGAGCAGCCGAGTAACATGACTCCGGCAAAAACAACAAGTGCTAATTTCAAATAAATGGATCTCATTCTTTTTCCTTTCTCCGTAACTGTTCCCATGAACGAATAATATATAGATTGAATTTGTCTTTGCAAAGAACAATGTTCTCGTCTTTACTGTAAGTTTAGAATTATCTTTTCTGTACCATTAAAAAAGGTTGACAAGGAGCTACGAAAACAATATCTTTTGTGAGCGGTATTGAGAAACTTTTAAGCATACCACCTGATTGGCTGATCTTGAAATATACCACCAACCATAAAGGAGTTGCAGATGCCTGCAAAACTATCAGACCTGAGTCGAAGGAACTTTTTGCAAGCCAGTGCTTTGGGGACAATTGGAGCCGGATTTCTGACATCCGCTCACGCGAAATCCGATAAAAAACCAAAAATTGATACCTCGAAGATTCTCAACTATAATCCGGAGATGAAATATCGTCCGGTGGGTAACACAGGGATTTATCTCTCTGTTATCAGTATGGGCGGGTTGCTCATCGATGAATCTGTGCACCATTATGCCATCGATCATGGTGTTAATTTTGTCCACATATCCAAAAGGTATAAAGGCGGATCATCGATCCGCACATTAAGCAAGGTGATGAAAACAAAACGGGATAAAGTTTACATCGCCATGAAAGACAATTTCGATGACATTGATAAAATGCTTAAACTTTTACACACGGATCACTTTGACTTTTTGATGTTCAATCGCCACAATCACAAGGATGTTAACGATCCAAGAATTTTGGAACGATTTGAAAAATATAAGAAACAAGGTAAAGTGAGATTCATGGGCTTAACTTCCCACAAGGATGTCAAAGCATGTATGCGGACAGGGATTGAAAGCGGCAACTACCAATTGCTGATGCCTGTTTTGAATCAGCCTGCTCTTGAATCCATGACAGAGGAAATACGTCTCGCTCATCAAAAGGGGATCGGAGTGATGGGCATGAAAACTATGAA
>JAADGR010000102.1 GCA_013152225.1 Calditrichota bacterium | reverse complement strand
TTTTCAGCCAATCGCTGACCTGCCCCCTTGTTACCTGGTAATCAGCTAATCTGAATATAGCAATCATCTTAGAATCGTCAAAGTCGAAGGTGTAGCGGAGACGGCGCAATATATCATTATTGGTCACAAGTATGTCCTTGTCTAAAACTCTTTTGCTTTTACGATCTATAAACCTTCCAACAGGTCGGCAAAAAGTAGTACCGGCCATCAAGTAGTCCCGCATGGGGCCCGACTGGCATATACAGCATTGATCCCAATATCAGGAATCACTCTTGCAGGAATTGTAGCCTTTGTCCCATTTGAAACCTGCTTCCGGTTACGGGATTCTTTTCGCTTTTTTATCTAACTTTTTTTTCGTTTCTTGTGCCTTTTTCTTATCCTTCTGTTTTTGACTCTTGTTCTTATCCTTCTTTCCGCCTTTATCTCCCATTGCTACCATCCTTATCTTTGGAAATATTTGCTGTCAATAACGCCATTTGCCCGGCATCTGGTCCGGACATTCTGCTTTTGCTGATTAAATTTATGTTGCCCGCAAGTACTCGCACTTTTACTTCGTTATGTTTATCTGTTCTGTTTAAGATAATATGATTTGCAACAGATGCAAGCAGAAATTATTTGTTTTATCAAAGGTGAATTACAAGTGAAAAAACGCAACAGGTCAGATATATCAAAATTGGACAGGGATGAATGCTGCTTTCGCCGGAGGTGTTGGTTGAATAAAATTGTCAATCGACTTGATTTTGAAAACGCAAGCCAGGATGTAAAATATATTTCTAATTCGTTTGGTGGCCCTGGGATTGGCCCCCCGAGCGAACAATATTTTCACCGTATTTTGTAACGCCCTGTATGCATTTTTTACCGGCAAGAAGGATATTATATCCTTCATCAAGATGGAAAAAAGAAGAACTGCACAAATGCCCCCTTGGCATTTATTCACGCTCACCTCAGCAGCATAATTTTTTGCATCCGCAATTTATTGCCAAAGCGAATGCGCACAAAATAAATACCGGAAGGAAGGTCGCGGCCGGATTGATCGACGCCGCGCCATGGCAATTCATGCCAGCCTTGTGTTATTTGTCCCTGGTGCAATATTTTTATTGTTCTGCCCAGCAGATCAAAAACCTGAACACGAACAAAACCGGTCCGGTCGAGATAGAACTTTATCCTTGTTGCGGAATTGAACGGGTTGGGATAAACCTCCAGGCGAAATCCGTTTTGCAGGGGTTGCAGGTTTACTGTAATTTCTTCAGAATAGTTCACACTGCCGTCGTCGTCGACTTGTTTCAATCGATAATAATAAATGCCGGGAGCTAAATTGGTGTCGTGGAACTCGTACGCGTTTTCAACAAATGTCGTCCCATGACCACGAATATATTCTACGTTTGAAAACGCACCGGCAGGCGATGTGCGTCTTTGTAAGTAAAACCCGGCGTTGTTGCTTTCGGAAGCAGTCGTCCAGTGAATGAAGACGCCGGATGCTTTCTGAGCGGAAGCAGTAAAAGAGGATAATTCCACCGGCAGTGCATCGTCGGCTGCCAGTTCGGATGTGTTTCCCTGGGGATCGATATCCAGTGCGGTCAGGCTGGAATAGCCCGACGTGTTGTCCCAATGAAAAATGCCGTTTGAATCCGCCTGCGAAGTGCCGAGATAAAGCCGCGCCTGCCCGGCCTCATCCTGGTAAATTTCGACCTGCGCCAGGGGCGCCGCTTCACCGGCAACCTGTGAGGCATCTTTTTCCGTAAACAGAGGCGGAGCCAGCTCTTCATTGCCGCCAAATTCATTGAGGATGGCTAGGTTGCCGTTATTGTAAATCCGGTTACGGGTGATCTTGTTGCCGATGGTGCTGTCGTGCATGACATGCACGCCGTTAAATGCGCTATTAACAATCAAGTTATCCGGGCCGATTGTATTATCGTGCGCCCCGCGCTGAATGAGCACCCCGGTTGGCTGGCCCTTATTCAGCGTGCCGGAAGGATTTGCCCCAATGTAATTTCCAAAGCACGTGTTATGCTCGGTTCCCGAATAATCCATAGAGATGCCGGCCCAGTATTGGCTGAAAGGTGCGACGCCGTTTCCGCAAATCACATTGTCCGGCCCGATGGTATTGTAACGCGGATAGCCGTCCGTGTCGTCGCCGTAAAAATAAATGCCGTTGTGATCGTTGGGGACAACGGTTTCACCGGCAGCATCCGTACCGACATAATTTCCCTGGAATGTGTTTTTATAAGAAGCGCGCGCAAATTGCACGCCGCTGGAATGATTTCCGGAAATGACATTGCCCATCCCGGGTTCATCGCCGCCAATGAGGTTGTAGCTGGCGCCGCGGCCGATGACCAAGCCTGCCTCACCGTTGGGAATGGCCGTCAGACCGTCTGCGCCAAGGCCGAGGTAATTCCCCTGGACGCTGTTGCTGTCTGTCCCCGAGTATTCCAAACGCAGGCCGGTACGATAATTCCCGGAAATGACGTTTCTCCCTCCTGCCGTGCCGTCCCCCACCTGGTTATTTTTGGAATTAAAAGAAATAATAACTCCGGCATATTTTTTAAAACTTCCTCCATTCGGCAAAGCCGTGAGACCGGCGGCATCAACTCCGATATAGTTGCCGATAATTTTATTGGAGCAACTTTCTTCAAATCGTATGCCATACCATTTATTTCCCGAAATGACATTCCGGTCTGCTGTGGATGTTCCCCCAAAAACATTATGCCCTGCTGCATTTTTGCATTCAATGCCGTCGCCGGCATTGGCAAGGGAATCCGTACCGCCGGCGTTGGTTCCGATATAGCAGCCGGCAATCGTGTCCTCCTGCGCGCTCGCTCCCTGCAAAACAATGCCGGAGCCGTTAAAACCGCCGATTGCCAGACCTTTTATTTTATTGTGCGCCGAATTAATTTGCAGTCCCGGCGTATTTTCCGGACAAAGTTCTCCGTGCAGTTCCAACTCCAGGCCGTCACCGTTTGTTTCACCCTGGTTGCGGGACTGAGAGAAACCGTCGATGAACGTGCCGTCGTCATTCAGAGCCGGCAGCGGCTGGAGGATCATGATCTTCCATACCCGACCGTCAAAATTTTCATCGCCTTGGGGAATATTAAAAAGAATGGTATCCGGGCCGACGTGTTGCTGCGCCTGGCTGACAGCCCAGAAGAGCGAATGTCCCGCAGAATCGCTCGTCGTCTCGACAATAAAAGTGTCCGCGTGCAGTGGAAGCAAAAAGATAACGAAAAAAACTAAAAATGTAGTCACCAAATTCAAAAGTCGATCATTCTTGCTCATCGAATGTAATCCTCATCATGTTGCTATTTGCTATTTACGCTGTCCCCCACCCTCCTCTAATGTTAATTGTTTTTCCGTCGATGCGGTCGTTCCGGGATAACGATAGTGAATCAATCTGATCTTGTCATCTTTCGGATGCCAATCATCCGGATTTGTTGTTCCGGGGAAATCCCATTCCCTTACTTTAATAAATGTCCGGTTGAGCAACCCCTCGGCCGACCACTTGCCGGCATACGAAACCAAAAACCAGATGTCATTGTGAACTGTTTTGAGGAAATCCTCTGCATGATCGCGCCGCAGCGGAATATGGGTATCCAGTCCGTAATAATAAAAAGGTTTTTTCCCAAAGAGATGGTCCAAAAGAATAATATCTCCCTTGTGCATTTCCATTTTTGTCGTTCTGGCAGCAGAACGCCAGTCGTCTTTTATATTCCATTCTTCAAAATGAATGAATGACAGAGAGGCAAAAGCCAAGATACAAAGTAAGACGAATTGCCGAAGAAAAAGGTTGCGAATAGAATAAATTGCAAAAGCAATGATAACCAGATACAATGGAAAAATAATGACCATGTTTCGCAGCAAAAGATATGGGCTCTTTAAAGATAAAAGCCCGGCAATAAGAGGCGGAACCAATATCAGAACGGCAATAAAATTGAATTTGGAAAAAGATATTGGTTTGGAAATTCTGAACAAACCTGCTGCTTTATCCAGCATTTTGTGACAAAAGTTAAGCAGCGGATACAATTTTATTTGAAAGACAAACAGCAGCAGCATAAAATCCGCACTGAGAAGAAAAGAAATATGGAAAGACCTAAGCTGGACGATATGGTATGGCCGGATGTGGTTGGCGTAAATTTGTTTGTTAACATTATTAATATAATCTGCGAGAATGTGCAGCGATCGCGGCATAGTGAAATAAATAGCGGCAAAGAGAGAGCCAATGAAAAGAATGATTGGCGTGACCTTTAGCAAGCGATTTAATGCCGTTTGATCACGGTCTTTGTCTGTTTCATAAATCCTGCTTTCGATGTTTTCGGTTTTTGGTTTTGACTTGTACAATAAGACAATCCCCAAAACCAGCAGTGCCAATAGTAAAATTTCTCCTGAAAAGAAAATCCAGGATTTGGGATCGGCCACATACGGATTCATAATATCAAACAAATCCTTGAAAAAATGCGGCGACAGTTCTTTATACATCGGCCTTGTTTTCGTAATAAACTGACTGATCATAAAGGGCAGCCACAAGCCGTATCCAATCAAAATGCCCAGGTTAATTTGCCAGAAAAGGAAAGAAATCTTTTCGCGCATAAAACGGCTGATCAAAACGTAAAGCCCCTCTGCAATCCAGAGCATGAAAGCAAAATAGTGCGTGTATATCGCGGTCAAAGTGATGATTCCATAAAGATAGTACCACTTTTTTTGCGTCGTTGTAATGATGCGGTAAAAAAAATAAATGTTTGCAATGGCCAGGAACATGAGCATGGCATTTGAACGCGCGTTCTGGCACAGCCAGATATGCCATGGAGAAATAGTGAGAAGAAAAGCTGCCAACAGACCAACCGTACGGTTAAAAAGAAGCGAGCCTAATTTATAAATACCCCAAATTGACAAAAGCCCCCAAAAGACCGAAATGCTTCTTATTGCGGCTTCGCCCGTGCCAAACAGAGCGATCCAGAAATGATGGAGAATGTAAAAGAGAGGCGGATGAACATCATTTATAGTAAACGCAATAACATGCGGGAGTGTATCAAGTGCATAGAAAAATCCAATAGATTCGTCGATGGAAATGCTTTTAAAAGCAAGATGGTATATCCTGAGAGCAGCGGCCAAAATAAGCAATGCCGCAAGGAACCATTTTGAGGAGACATTCCCGAATTCATTTTTGCGCATAGCCGACATCGATATCCTCAAAACATTTATTTTCAAACAATACTCTGCTGGGACATTATTGTCCCACGCTACCACCTTAATGCGTCAATGCAAAATGGATGGCGGTAAAAAATCAATTCAAAAAAATGAACCAAGTTGTCAATTCTCTTTTAATCGAACCGTCAATCAATGAAAAATCAAAGAGTTGAGGTGGTTACAAGCTGATGCCAAATACAAAGGAAGCCCTGAATATCAAAAGCCAACTCTGAACGAAACATGTAATCATTTTTCATATTAAATCTTGCACAAAATGTGTGCCATCACATCTGCGCATTTTCAGGTTCCTGTCTTTTGCATCCTGCGTCGTGTCCGTTTTTTACGGAAACTAAAAAGAGAGAACAAAAGGAAGGATTATTTTAACGTGGTTTTCAAAAAATAAATTCCGGAAAGATGCATGGGAGAAAAGAATTACAGAGGTGATTTTGGAGTTTCAGCCCTTGAGGACACTCAAAAAATGATAGAATGAACCTGTTGCTAGTCTCAATTTTCTCCGCAAAACCTGCGGAAGTTTCTTCAAGGGCCTTCTTCAATAGTCTCT
>JAADGR010000225.1 GCA_013152225.1 Calditrichota bacterium | reverse complement strand
GCATCATCATGTATGATGTAAATTTCGTAAACAGTTGACATGGCGTTATGGGAAAAACGATAAGCCTCAATTTCTGAACTGCCAATGGTGACAAGAGGTATTTTATCTGAATGAATTGACAATTTTTCAGTTCACACCTTTAATAATAAATCTTCCGGTCTTCAGTCTCCGTTCTCCGGTTCCCGTTGTCCATTTCCCTGCTTATGCCAATACGCATCCCACAAATATTTCGCTACATAGCCGCGAATTTCCACGTTTGGGCGTAGCTCGATATAAGAATCAAACAAAGGGACGTACAAATTCCGTTCTCCCGGCGGCGGCGTTTCATATATTTTTTGTAAAAGTGTATCTTCCACAACAGGGGAAGCAATATAAAGTGGGGCAACAGGCGAGTTGAAATCCACACTGCTGTACCAGCCCACATTCGGAAATGCACGCAAATACCATGGCAGCGGCCAATAATCATTTCCGGGGCAAATCACTTCAATGATCATGTTTTTGCCGTCTTTCGATGCAGATGCAATTTCTTCCACACGCTTTGTTATTTTAAATACATCCATGGAAGTATGCGCGTAAACATAAGGATTTGACGGATCGGCTTCGTATTTATAATTTGATAAAATGGATTGATATACAAGATTCCCAGAGCCCATTGCTAAAACAAGAATAAAAGCAGTCCGAAACACTTTTCTCCGCATCGTATTAAAAATAACAACCGTCCCGATTGCAGCTAATAAAATCAAACCGTGGTAAAAACCAAGCATGCTCCATGGCGTTTTGTACGGAATAGCGGAATAGATCAAAATCATAATGATCGCATAGAAGGAAATAAAATAATGCAGCCCTGCGTCAAATATTCTTTTCCTGCGGGATAAAACAGCAGATAAAAGTCCGGCCAGCGCGAGAAGCACAATAAATGCTTCGCTCCACAGAGGCCGTCCCGGATATTTCGAAAACAGCAATATCTTGAAATAATAATACCAGGGATGAATATGGGCAGCCTGGTGCCCGGCACCGCGACCTAGATAATTTTTAAACGTGAGAAGTGAATCCAGTACACCGCGGGGATGGGTAAAAAAGGACGAGTAGAATAAAATAGAAATAATAAGCGCTGCTGCCGCACCCGCCAAAATATGCCGTAGATTCACATTCCTAAAAAGACGCGAGAACGATCTCTCTCCCATTTTTCGTACAATCCCAGTCAAAATAGCTGCCAGGGTCATAGAAAAGAAGGCGATGACACATGTCTCCTTCGTTGCATACATGAGGCCGACAGAAATGCCGGCAGTAAGAGCCCAGAGAAAATTATTATTCTTCAGATACCGATAAACCGCGGCAATTACAGCGAACGAAAATGCAACAAGCAGCATTTCCTGAATATAATAGCGACTGTAAAAAACCATGGCAGGTGATACTGCTGTAAAAAGACCACCCCAAAGGACGACAGGCCAACTTAATCCATCCTTCAATAAAAGAAGGAAAAGAACAAGCAACAGGCCAAAAAAGACCGGGACAATGCGAAGAGTGACTTCATTGATTTGGGTAATATTTTTTGCAGAACTGATCCAGGCAGGTATCAGGGTAAAATAATTGAGCGTTGGTCCGTGGTATTCGAAAGGGTCATAACGGTAGTCATTTTTTTCAAGGAGATCGCCAAATTTCATGGCATGGACAGCTTCATCGGTATGCATAGGACGCTGCGTCAACCGGGGAAGACGCAGCGCTAATGCGAAAATGAATACAACAAAAAAGAGTATCCAATGTATCTTATTTTGCAGGTTTGCCGTAAACCTCTACCTCGATATAGTGGTTCAGGTCATTGCTGGTATTGCCGTTACTGTAGCAACGCACATAACGTGCTTTCACACCTTTGGCATCGATCAATTTGCCTTCTGCTGTTTCGACATAATGCCAATCCGAGCCGACACCGAGGCCGACGGTATTGTCAAGATCATTGTTAAAAAGTATCTTTACATTTTTGGTGAAATCCGGATCGTCGGCAACCTGAACGATAACATCTTTGTATACTCTGGGCTGCTTGTGGTAATGCCAGATGACTATGGCATAGATATTATACTCGCCTTGCAGGTCGATTGTAATATGCTGAACAAACGGTCCCAATTCAACATAGCTGCCGTCGGAAGCCTCTTTGTCGCCATCGGTAATCATTTCAATTTCACCAATAACGGGTTCTTCATCTGTGCTGGACACAGGTTTTCCCAGAGCAACATTTTTTGTGCCTTCGGGTACAAGGAACGGCGGACGGGGTTTACCCAGCGGCTTTTCCAGTTTAGGGAGTTTCATCGGCATTGGTGTTCCAATGAACATAGCTTTGGGCAATTTGATTTTAAGGGGAACCAATTTTTCCGAAGATTTTTTTGCTTGCTGCGCAGGAACCGCAATCGCCATCACCAAAAGAGAGAAAGCGACAACTGCGAGGACCATAATTCTTTTTGACATTTTATTTACCTCCTGATTTATTGTTTTTCAACTTTTACAAGAAATGTATAGATTGTTGCCAAGACGATCAACAAAAGTGTGCTGTATCTATGAAATTGTAAAAGAAGCTCCTGTCCGTGCGTGCCAAAAATCTTGTACATACTGGCAACTATAGACGATATAGCAAGAACAGATAAGTTAATAACACTCCAAAAACACACTTTGTTCCAGAACTCGCTTTTCACTTTTTTGGTCAGATCAACATCTGCATTTCGCGAAAACAAGGCGCGGAATACCTGCCAATCGGCTTTCTCAAAACGATGCTTATGAGCCCACAAAATCCCGGCCAGGGCAATACACAAGGCAAACAGCGATGACGTTGCAACATGCAGCATCAAAATGTAGCCGGACATGTGGGTTCCAAAAAATACCACCGGAATAAAGCCGGTCAGCGCCATAACAAGAACACAAAACGCCGTTAATGGAAACAGCAGCTTATTTGAAAACTCGACGCTGCTTAAAGACCTGAAATTGCCAATAGACACGACAATGTTTTGCCCGGCCCGGCGAAGCCTCTCTCCTGTTGCTGCCAAACCAATAGATCTTGACTTGAGCGCAACAGCAAGCCAACCGCATGTCAACAATAATCCAATGAAAGATAAAAAGCGAAACATAGAATACTATTCCTTTTCTATAATTACCACTGCTTTTCCGAAATCGATTTTAGAATCTTGTCAAATCCTTTAAACGCAAAGACACCAAGAACAGCGACCAGCACAACAGCACAAAATATTAGGAATATTTTTAACCAGGGTCGAAATATAAATGATAATGCAAACAGCCGCGGATAAAGTACGCCGACTTTTTCAAAGGACAACATTGATTTTTCTGCCGGCACATCATCGACAATGGGAGAATGCACAACAACTTTTGCGAACTGGAACGGTGATTTCAAAGAATGACAATCCCGGCAGCCGCGAGCGCCCAATGCCTGTGAAGCAGGTCTGACATTGTGTGCAAAAGCCCAGGAATACGGTTGTGCTGCAGGATCATTCTCCGCCACCAATTGCGAATCAGCAGCTATATGGTACAATTTTCCGGCATTGATATAGCCGAATGATTTTGCCGAATCTTTTTCGGCCAGTTTTAAGAGTATTTGTGAAATTTTCTTTTTGGTAAAATTCGGCCACTCACCGGCATTCATTTTTGCGATATTCGTACTGTCCGTCAGCGTATCCGCCGTGATCACCTGGATCACAATGGGTCGAACAACATCCGGTAAAATCGGCTTAACGCTGTCCCCATCGACATTAGCCCAAAATGATGGAAAAATCAATTCGTGCGGCGCAATTTTGCCGTCTTTTCCTTTTACAAAAACAGGACCTACAATTCTCGGCGCCGCATCATCCGCAACAGCAGCACCATGTACACCCAATGCATGTGCCCTGGATGTTTTCACATCCTGCGTCTGTTCAGAGGGCCACGGGCCGGAGTGACAGGCTGTGCAGGAAAGTTTTTCAAAATGAACGGTCGGAATTCCGGCATGTTTTGGCACAGGCGCTCCCATTCGCCCTGCTTTCGGCACACCGATTGATTTGTCCGGAATGTGACAGCCTTTGCACGAAAGCGAAGCAACGGCAGGATTTCCTGTTTCTTCAGCTTCACCTTCATAACCGCGCACGATCTGGTGATCCAACCCGTTTCGGTGGCAATCGACACACATCATCCCTGATTTCAGGTGAATATCCTGCTCATGTTGCCATCTCTCGGTTTTATCCCCGCCGATATACTTTGTTGAATGACAATAGTAGCATCTCGCGTTTTGAACCTGACGAACGACATTGAAAAAGACTTTACCCTTGGAATTAAAAGTCCCCTCTTTATATTTAACGGATGGTGGAACTTGGAGCGGCTCATCTCCCACACCACCAAAATAAATATCATAATTGTCCGGCATATTTTTGGCAGAGCCCTGAACTTCTGCGAAAGCGCATGAGGCCGCAGGCGCCCAGCGAAAGTTTTGCCGCGGCATTTGCGCAGCATATTCTGCCTGATCATGAGCCGCATCGGCATCGTGACAACTCAGACAATTTATCTCTAGTTTTCCGGAAATCATCCAACGCAAATAAAGACTGTCGGGATCAGAATTTCCGTCTTCTCCCACACCGCCTCCCGGCATCTGCCTGCCGAACCTTTGGACAAAACCAAAAGAAGTCATTCCAAGTTTTTTGGGATTATAAACACCCGGCCACGGACGGTAAGAGACGGGAATTTGAGTTGCCGTTATCTGATCGGACAAAATCCACGGCTCTCCGGGCCTTCCCGGATCAGCATTGGGATCATTGGCATTGAAATGCCATCCCGAACTGATTTTACCATAATTATGACACTGAAGGCACGTCTGCTTGGTAGAGAAGGGCATTATTGGCTGATCATCGATGCGTATTTTTGCGCCGGTCGCATCGTACATATTAATGACATGCACAGGAACTGCCTTGCTGCCTTCATTCACATCGCCAAGTTTCGTTTCATCAGCAAAAGTTTGTGAAAATAAAGTTAGAAAAATTAGAATTGCAATCGAGCTAGAATGAGCGTTTTTCATATCCCTCTGCCTGTTTAAATTTCCAAGTCGTTAGATTTCGAATTCATCAGGACGATAATTTAATCGGGTTCCCTTTTCAACTGCTTCATTTACTTTAAGTACAGTAACGGCCGTTTCGTAGCCGATATTATAAGGACAATTCAATTTCTCTTTCCCGCGAATTGCATTAAAGAAATTTTCCAGGTGAGGTAGATGATACGGCACATTCATTTTCACAGGCAATTCGTGCGCCGGTGGCGCCAATGTTTCGCGTACATCCAAAATTACACCGGTATCCTCTTTCTTCTCTACTTTTGGCGCCAGCAGGTAGCCCATATCGACCCATTTATCCCATGAAGGAGCTGATGGTTCCCGATAAACGCCACCGCGGCTTGCAGATTCGGAAATATTTAGCGTTCCCTGGTCACCCATAAATGTTTCAAAGTATCCTTCGTTGCTGTTTGTCGTCAGCGTTTGGTAGTAGGCGCGAACTTTGCCATATTTGGTATCATACTCAAAGAGGACCATAACAGTGTCGTACCATTGATGGGTCTTGGGTGGGTAATAATCGGTGCCGCCGCTTGCCATCACTGTTCTTGGGTTGGTTTCCAAAAACCAGTTGTAAATATCAATCTGATGCGAGCCCAAGTCAACGATCGGACCACCGCCAAGCCCCTTATACCAACGCCAGTTTCGGAATTGATGCATGGACTTAAAGCCATACTT
>JAADGR010000098.1 GCA_013152225.1 Calditrichota bacterium | reverse complement strand
TGTTATGACATGTTAGGCAAAGCCCACTCGAAGCATTGCTTTTGACCAATAGATGACTAAATCCGCCACTGTTATTGTGTACATCGTGGCAGGAAGCACATTGCAACTCGTTGTTATACAACATGTCAGCGTTGATGGTTCCGCCAAGACCGGAATTGTTAGAGGTCGGGTCATACAGACCTCCGTCGGTACTTGCCAGAGTCGCATCATAGGTGAATGAAACAGGATGATCATTGCTGAGGTCCGTTCCAATCAATTTGTCTCCGCCCACGAAATTGGTGCCGCCTGTTGTACCACCAAAGTTATCAAGAGCAACCGTTCCATCATGACAACTCAGACATAATTTAGAATTACCATCCGGTTGACCAACCACGGCATCCAGGGTTGAACTGCTATACAATGTAAAAGTAGCAGTCGTAACTTCATGATTCCATAGTGGAGCACTGGTTACCGTGTTATCTGAATGGTGGGGCGTATGGCAAACAACACAGATTTCACCGCCTGACCATCCCTTAGTAGAGAAGTCATGAGCAGAGCCAGCAATTTGTCCATTGACCATTACAGTTGCAGTTGCACTTAACATAAGCAGAAACGTAAAGCATAAATAAAGACTACGTCTCATACGAGACCTCCTGTTAGTTAATAATTTTCTACATGTTGCCTTTTCTACACGTTGCATAACCATTCTTTTTACTAAACTGTAATAATACTTTTACAAATATAGTGCCTGGCATTCAATTTTAAGAATTTAAATATTTGTATTGTAATTTAAGTATTTACAAAAGATTAATTTTATGCTTTAAGGATAAAAAAAGTGACAAATGCTTCACAATGGGTAATTTTACCCAACGACGCTGGGTTATATCACCCAGCTTGGGGTTTAGAGATGATATTTTTTCTTTTTATATCTGAGTGAGTCTCTTGAAACACCCAATAATTGAGCAGCACGGGTTTGATTAAAATTAGTTTTTTCCAATGCCTGTTTTATGATCGATTTTTCAATTTCATGCAGTACAATTCCGGTTTCTGGAATTACCAAATCATACAAAGATTTTCCCTCAGCGCGGGGTGCATTATTATTTCTAATTTCCCCGGGCAAACTTTCTGCTCGAATATTTTCGCTTGTCTCTAAAATGATAGCTCGTTCAATAACATTACGCATTTCTCTTACATTACCAGGCCAATCATATTTTATCAATAATTTTTCTGCATCAGCAGATATTGTTTTTATATTTTTTTTAAACTGGACATTGAAGAAATTTATAAAATGACGTATCAAAAGCGGAATATCTTCTTTTCTTTCTCGTAAAGTTGGCAGGGTAATTGTAAAGACTTTTAATCGGTAATACAAATCTTCCCGAAATGTTTTTTCTATTATTGATTCTTCCAGGTTTTTGTTCGTTGCGGCAATTATTCTTACATCGACATGGCGATTATTTGTTCCGCCTAAACGCCTTGTAATTTTATTTTCAATGATTCCAAGAAGCTTGACTTGCAAAGAAACATTAATTTCCCCGATTTCGTCCAAATAGACCGCGCCGCCATTAGCTATTTCAAATAATCCTTTTTTTTGCCGTTTTGCATCGGTAAAAGCACCTTTTTCATACCCAAACAACTCGCTTTCTAAAAGTGTTTCGGGCAATGAAGCACAATTAATTGTAACAAAAGGTTTCCCCCTGCGATTACTTTCGTTATGAATAACTTTGGCCAACAAGTCTTTTCCCGTACCGCTTTCTCCTAGTAGAAGAATTGTGGAAGCTTCAGACCGGGCAATTCTTCTGGACAGGCTAATGATTTGCCCAATCGCCCGGGATTTGCCGATTACCTGATCAAACATCACTTCTTCTTGTTGCTGCCGCCGTAATACTTGAATTTCGTTTTCAACCTGAAGCCTTTTTTTGATATTGTCCAGTATAATGTCAATTTCGTCGAAAGAGAATGGTTTATTCACGTACTCAAATGCACCTGATTTCATGGCCTTTACCGCAGTTTCAATAGTCCCGTAAGCGGTCATGAAAACCAACAGCGTATCTTCTTTTAGAGCTTTAATTCCTTTTAATACTTCTAACCCACTTATGCCCGGCAATTTATTGTCAATGAAAACAACATCGGGATCATGCAACTCAAAAAGTTGCAGACCTTTCTCACCACTTTCAGCAGTCCAAACTTCATAACCTTTGTTGTTATATTGTTTTTTAAACGACCAGCAAATTAAATTTTCGTCATCGATGACTAGAATTTTCAGGCTTTTCATATTAATACCATTATTCTATTAAAGTTTGAGATAATGCAGATTGAATGGATTTCAATGGTAAGGAAATAATAAAGATACTCCCCCCCAGACTGTCACTCTCGACTAGTATTTCTCCATTATGTCTTTCAATGATGTCCTTTGTTATTGCAAGCCCTAAGCCGGTTCCCTGATGTCGGGTCGAAAAAAAAGGAGTGAAAATTTGCGATAATTTTTCTTTTGAAATCCCGATTCCGGTATCTTTTATTCTTATCTCGATTGTTCGTTTTAAGATGTTAAATTTTGTTGAAAGTGTAATCGTTCCGCGAGACTGAATGGACTGCACAGCATTCAATCCAATGTTATAGAGCGCCTTTTCTATTTGTGCATGATCGAATTTAAATTTTGGAATATTTTCTTGTAATTTCAAATTGAAATGTATCTCTTTTTCCTGTATTTGACTTTTTAAAAAGAAAACAAATGATTTGACAGTTTTGTTGATATCGCCGCTTTCCAAATACAAATCAACCGGTCGTGAAAACTGTAGTAAATCATTAATAGCGTTATTCAATCTGCTCGCTTGTCGTCGTATTTCATGAAGAACAGGTTTTTTTTCTTCATCATCTAAATCGTGAACGATAACTTCAATTGCATTACAAATTCCGGTTAATGGATTTTTTATTTCATGGGCCAGGCTGGCAGCCATCTCACCAACTGTGGCCAATTTTTGAACATTGAGTAACTCTGTTTGGTGATAGGCTTTTAATTCATTCTGAGTTTGTTGCAATCTTTGCAGCATTTCATTAAAACTTTTCGCCAGATCGCCAAGCTCATGTGATTCGGGGATTTGGACACGTTCATCAAGATTGCCTTGTTCGATTTTATGTATAGATTCATTGAATAATGATAAAGATTTGCGAATGAATTTATAATGTATTAAAACTGCCGAAAAAACAATAACGAATGAAAGGAAAAATGCAAAAATGAAACCTGCCTTTTGCGTAAAGGCGATGCTTTCCTCGAGCTTTTTCATTGAATAATCAACAACCAGGTACCCGGCTTGATTTTTCAAGTTTGCATGGCATGCATAACATTTGGGTGATTTTTTTATATTAATAATGCTGCGAATTAAATGATTGTTTTTTCCACTAGTCTGATTTATCGTTAAAGGTTTATTCATTGCCAATAACTCGTTGGCAAAAGATGAATTTGATAATAATTGTGAGTGACCGGAATGATAAATCACTTTGCCCTTATTATCCAATAGATATACAGCGAGCACATTTTCAGTATTTTGCACGTTTTCTAACAGGGGAAATATATCTTTGGTCTTATCCTTTGAAATGCTATAAATAATTTGTTCTTCCAAAAGATTAACCCGGGTTGCAATTTCTTCCTCGGTATAATTAAAATATTTTTCAGCGAGATAATGACTGAAAAAATAGGTTGAAATACAAGTGGTTACAATAACAACAACAATTAATGTTAATATGATTTTTAACCGGAATGAAAGTATTTTCAAGCTCATCATGATAAAGAATTATCTGTATCTTTTGGGACTATGGTTTTCGCCATGACACGACAAGTAACACTCTCCCCCACGATGACCCAAGCTTACATATTCCAGCTTGCTGGTTCTGGGGTCGGGAGAGACGACTGATAGATCAAAATTTATCAGGTGCGAGTTATTGGTTGTATTACCTTGTGAACTGCTGATTCCATGAGGATCATGACAGATATTACAAGAAGCATTTTCACGGACGATATGTTTTTTATGGACTTTTCTGCCAAACATGCCCATAGCGTTTATAATTGAATTCCGCTCATGGCATTGGTAACAAAGTTCGTAATTCTGAAAAGATTCAGGTGTGTTGTCATCGGTTTGGTAGCGGTATTTTAAAATGTGCGGATAGATTGATCCGTGCGGACCTGCCGGAGAACTTGCGCCATTACTGGCGTGGCAATCGGTACAATAAATGATACTTGATTCGCTATAAGGTGAGATCAAGCTTGGTACATCACTGTTTTTTCCCGGCCCTTCTACAGGATGATAGGAGGGATTATTCAAATCAAATTCCAGTCTTACATTGTCCTGGTCTATTTGTCGGGATGTGGGGCTTGCCGGTTTATTTGGACTATCGGCATGACAACGATAACATAGTTCGTACTCAAACTGAATAGTTGTCGTACCATTTCCGTTTGCTTCAATGCCCTTTACACCTCTAATGAATCCGTTGGCAATGGGAGCGGAGGCATTGGCATTTGTGCTGGCATGAGGATTATGGCAATCTACACATTCTACATGGCTGGTATATAAAAGCGCTTGTTCTTCCGGATTGTGTAATCCTATATATTTATAGACGTTATGTGAATAGGGTTTATTTATCTGTATTTGAATGTCTGTCGAGGCTACATTCCCATCATGGCAGTATAGACAATTGTCTTCTTCAGAAGAATAATTAAGCAACCGCTCCTGTCCTCCTGCACCATGGGGCTCATGGCAATTTTCACATCCATTTTCCGAAACACTTTGATACGGCGTGTGAGACCAGGGATAAGTCCCCACGCCATTCCACCTGGCTGACGAATTATTGTGGCTGGAAGAATTCCAATATTGTTTTTCATGGCAGGTTATGCAGAGTTCCGAATATCTATTTGTGATGGTCAGGAAATCACCGTTCATATTATTATGGGGATCATGGCAGGTTGTGCATTGTAATTGTTCGTTTTCCAGTTTGATTTCTTTGGGTAAAGAAGAAGGAAGTACAAGTTCATTATCTGCGTATGCCAATGAGGCATCGTATGTGAAAGAAATCGGGTGATCATCCGACAAGTCGTGAGATAAGCTGCTGCCTTGAATCGATTGCATGTTTTTACCGCTGAAATTGATATGCGGGGAAAAGATTGAATTTGTTTGCAGAGCAATTGTACCATCATGACAAGAAAGGCAGAGAAGAGATGATCCCGTTGGCTGGCCGATGACTGCCTGAGTTGTAGAACTGTTGTATGTTTTATATGTTGTGCCGGTTGCGCTTTGTTTCCACAACGGTGTTTGAGGAACTGCTCTATGGGGAGTATGACAAGCACTACACATATCCATCTCCGACGCGCTACTGGCTGTCGTTATGCCCTGTCCTGAAATAGATAAATTGTGTGGCGTGTTGCGAATTGTCTGCGCCTGCAAAATAAACGGAATTCCCAGAAAGGTAAAAGCCAGGAGAATAAGTCTATTTCTCATTTGTTGCTCCTGGTTTATACTGAAATATTTGAATGCGAGCATTATAACTGTCTGCTACGTATATTCGATCCCGTTCATCAATATAAATCCCGACCGGTAACCAAAACTCACCTTTGCCGGTTCCTTGTTCTCCAAAATTAAACAGAAAATTTCCCTCCTTGTCAAATATTTGAACTCTATTCGCTCTGGCGTCCACAACATATATGTGCTGTTGGGAATCAGTTGCTATGCCTTTGGGATGTGAAAAATAGCCGGTGGCATCCCCGCTCTCTCCAAATATGCTGATGACGTCACCTGCTTCATTTAGTATTTGTATGCGAAAGTTCATTGAATCAACAACATAAACTATGCCAGAATGATCAATCCAAATAAATGTGGGATAATTAAACTCGCCCGGTCCTGTTCCCCTGTGTCCGACATGCCTTAATAATTTCCCATCGTTGTTCAACACGGCGATCCGGTGCGCATTCGTCTCTACAACCCATATCTCCTTGTTAATTTGCGAATAAGCAATTCCTGTGGGCCTGTTCAAAGATGTTGAATTGTTTAAATTTTGCAGAGAATTACTGTTTTTAGTAATTAGAAATATCTTGTTTAATTTTGAATCTGTAAATAAAACACTACCATTTGCAGCAGCACATATTCCAACCAGTGATGGGAATCCGGTGGACTTTGTGCGGCGAAGCTGGGTTATTTCACCCACATCGATTTGAATACGATCAACTGAGTGACTGCCTTGGTCCAATACCCACAATTGGTCGGAACGATCCATGAACACAGAAAAGGGTCTGATTAACCTGGGATTCTTTTTACCAACAAAGGATGCAAATAATCGAAGAAAGATGTTGGGGGTTTTTATTGCTTTCTCATCTGAAGGGAATTGACCTATCCAGTAAATCGAAGGTTCTTGTGAATTGTGACGATTCTGTGGAGTGGATTCCGATTGCGCGTATACCCGAAAAATAATACCTGAAAAGAAAGTAACGAATAATAATAATCGCAATGATATTTTAAGTGCTTTCAAATTCAAAAGTCTTCTATTAATATTATCCCTGGATTTCTTTGAATTTAATCTGAAATTCTGTGCCATTATCATACTTTAATATTATTTGTCCCTCAAGTCTTCCCTCTACCAAAAGGTTGATCAACTGTAAACCAAATGAATCCGGGTTTTTAAAATCTATATCTTTGGGGAACCCAACGCCATTATCACTCACTATTAATTTGAACTCATTATCAGCAATTGAGTGAAGACTTATTTTTATCACACCTTTTTGTTTGTTCGGAAAGGCGTGTTTTATAGAATTAGAAACAAGTTCATTAATAATCAATCCACAAAGAATTAATGTATCGATTTTAATAGGAATATGTTCAACATCGATTTCGATTTTAATTTTACTCGAATTTACTCCATAGGACTGAAGTAATACCCGAGTAAGATTTTTCATATAATCATAGAGGTTTATATTTGTGAGGTTCTCTGCCTGATAAAGATTTTCATGAACGAGAGCCATTGACATGATCTGGTTTTGACAATCTTTAAATATATCACTGTATCGTCTGGTCTTGACGTATTTCGATTGAATGCTGAGCAAACTATAAATAACTTGAAGATTGTTTTTTACTCTATGATGAATTTCTCCCAGGAGTATCTCTTTTTCTTTGAGCGATAGTTTAATGTTTTCTTCCGCTTTCTTGCGCTCTGTAATATCTTGTGAATACGCGATCATCTGAACGATGTTACCTGCTTTATCGAAAAGTGGAAAACCGTGAACTTCGATGTTCAAAGCACTGCCTGCCTTGTCACGATGAATATGTTCGACAATTACAGATTGCTTTGTTCTCATAATCTCATCAAGCGGACAGAGATGTTCTGTGGATCCACAAGGTGCATCGCTGGCATGAAAAAAGGAATGGCATTTTGTATCTTCTGTAACCCCAATTTTTTTGGCAGCTAAATTCATAATTTTAATGGTATAATCTTTTGCATCAATTACATAGAAGGGATGAGTCAGAGAGTCCAGCACTTTTGTCAGGAATTCATTTTGCTGCCGAATTTTATCTTCTGATTGTTGGAGTTGCTCGTTAACAAAAATTCGTTTTGCATTACATCTGTAAATCAAATAGGCGACGATTAATAGTGCACATAGAATAAAGAAAAGTACAATAAAGGAAGCAATAGAGTAATTCATAGAAAAATGTGTTAACAGCCGGTCAACGGCCTTGTCCGGCGTAGAAATCATGAGCAACCATTTTTGATCTATAATCCGGAATATCGTCACTGTTTCAATTCCGTTTCATAACAAGTTTTCGATATAAATAGAATTATTTGACTCTCTCCGTCTGTTCCTCAACAACTATCGAAACGGGATAATGGTCGCTGAAACCATTTAAATCCAATTTCTTGGAGGGTCTCCCAAACCTGGTCGGAGAGGGATAACTGCCGTGAGATTTCATTTCAGAAAAAATTTCAATTTTAACATGGTGTTTCCACCCGGGCTTTTGCGTCAAACTGAATCCGCTTTTTCCGCCGGCAATGCCTTTGGAGATCATGAATTGATCCAGTAGCGATGCGAAATTATTGTAATAATGTGTTCCCAAGCCATCCCCGAGTAATTCCCAGGATAGATTAAGCAGGCGAGGCGAAGTGGCCTTTAAAACTTTTGTTTTGCTTTTTGTACCAAGCGCGTACTCGGTCATAGAGCGGTTGAAAGGTTCATCATTAAAATCGCCCATGACAACGATGGGCGTATTTTTACCAAGCTTTTCCAGAATCCTTTCGTGCCAGTAGCTTAACGTTTCCGCTGCCATAATTCGATACGGTTCAGATTCCAGTTCCCCACCTCTTCTGGAAGGCCAGTGATTGCCGATAACGATCAGAGTTTTCCCCGCCACTGTTTTCAGGTTGAGTTGAAAAATATCCCTCGTTGCTGTTCTTTTAAGAACAACGTAAAAAAACTGCTCATGACTTGTAAACAGATTTCCGTCGTAAATAAAGGCGACGTCAATTCCTCTTTGGTCGCTGGTATCGTGATGAGCGACCTGGTAGTTTCGGCCGAGGCTTGCCAGGCTGTTGACGAGCAAATCCAGGACTCGTTTATTTTCCACTTCACATACGCCAAGCAAATCAGGTCCTGCACCATTGTTCATCTGACGTATGATTTTTGCCAGTTGCCCGATTTTTTGGTTGAGGACGGACTGATCCCATCCTTTTAATTCGTTTTTTAAAGTTTTTTGTAACCAGGCCGGTCGAGTCGGACAATCAAATGTGTCGAACAGGTTTTCAAGATTCCACCAGGAGATATAATAGCCGTGCATGAACTCCCCTTCCGGTTTATTGACCTTTTTTATTAATTTACGCAAAATGAAATCCTCAATCCTGCAAATATTTTTTACAATATAGAATCTTGCGGCTAAAAAGGCAAGCGTTAAAACAGACAAAATCGTTCGCTTGATGAAGAAAAAAACTGTTGAGCGAGGCGGCGGCTTGACAGAAACCTTGACCTGTCAGTAGGGTTTAACAGCGCAGATACGTAAACAACCTTTTTCACACTTGAGATGCGCGACAAGTAAATTTATTTTAACCCAAATTTAGGATCGTCGATTAAATAACTTTCCTATTTCACAAAAGCATTTCATTTGTGAAACTCCTCCAAGGGCATAAATTATTAAAAAGGATAGCCTATGGAGGATTTAAATGATACAGCTTTATTTATAGAAGAAGAAATTAAGAAATTTTACAATACACTCAATGAAAAAGAGAAAAGATTATATGCTGCAATTAACGTTATAAACGACTACACAGCCGGCAACCCGATGAACGAATAGGTCAAGTGGACGAACCTCACACCGAAAGAGATTGCCGAGAAGCTGGAAGATAAACATGCGGTCCGTGTGAGTGAGATCGTTATTTGTCAGCTATTACGTAAATATAAATTTAGACGTCGCAAAACTCAGAAATCCAAAACAGGTTAAGAACCGAGACCGGCAATTTAAAAATATTTCAAAAATCGAAGCAAAAGATATAGCGGATGCCGTTAATCCCATCATCAGTATGGATACTAAAAAGAAAAAATGGGTAGCAGAACCGGGACAGTTTCAAGTGCTTATCGGCAGTTCTTCACGGCATGTTCGTTTACAAGGTGGTTTTGCGCTATACTGACAGCTATACTTCAACGTATGAGATGTCTAACAATTCACATAGAAACTGCCATCGTCGTCTGATGTCACCCAGATGAAGACATTGATGATGGGTGCCTCCATTTTTTAACCAACCATCCAGACATGAACGCACACCTGAATCTGGTCTAAAATGAAAATATGGCATTTCGATGTGAGGGAGTTCTTCTGTGTCCAATATTTCTCCCTTTGCGACAACCAACCTATAGTCTTCTCCAGAAAGTGAAACTAATGAAGTGAGTGTTGCTTCTCCGGGTTGGGCCATAAATAACACTGTGGGTGGGTTATCCAGGCCACCAATTCCTAATTCGCGATCTATTAAACGAACGGGTCTGTCTTTTCTGGCAATTTTCCAGTTTCCTTCCCCCATGTGGCTTTGCAGAACAGAATCACGACTAAAATCCATGGCATACATTTCGGTAAAGTGAGCATTCTCAGCCAATGTATGTCCGGCGGCAACAAGACTTGCACAGCACATGTCTCCTTCTGCGGCATAACCGTATCCTTTGGCCATAAGATTTGATGCTGCCAGCATATGAAGTTGTTTAAAACGACCATCATCTTTAACTGCATCAAAATAAATACTGAAACCATCATAGCCATTTTTTTCCAGAAAATTTTGTACAGCAATCTGCAATCTTGCGGCATACAGATGATTTTCTTCTGAGAGATTAGGATCAATTTCAAAATTTCTGTTATTTTCGTCAATGACTTTTTGAACTTCTTCCACAGTTGCAGATTCCATCAGATCATATATGTTACCAAGGCTGACCTGATCGATTTGTGGACCAATTTTTCTCATGAATGCGGCCGAATCCGTAAGTATGTCACCCATCCCCGGCATTTGTCCCATTGCTGCCACCTTCATTTTTTTCAGTCGTTGAACTGCTTGAGCAGCTCGTGCCCAATCTTCTAAGAATCTTTTAAAATTATCAGATTTCCAATCATCAGATATTATGGGACACTTTATTCCTGTGCGCAAGATCGCATTGGCCATGTCCTGTGCTCCATGTACACCTTGATTATATGTCAAATCCGCCATATCCCACTTTGCCGTAACCGTTGGCACCGGTTGAATGTTAGCAAGCAGGAGAGGTAGATGATTGTTTTGCAAAGCGTGAATAGTTCTGAGTGCAGGTCCATACGTAAGCATAACAATCACTATGCCGTCTAGATCTTTTTGATTAAAATCTTTGATGCGTTTTTCAATATCGCCTCGATTTCTTGCAGGTCCCGGAAAATATACATCGATCACGTCTTTTAGTTGGTCAGCCACTGCCTTTCCATATTCATTTTGCCGTTCGGTAATACCAGGGAGCATATCATCATATAACTCCTGCATAATTGCCAACAGTGCAATTTTCGGTTTCCTTAATTCTAGCATTTTCTCCTCCATTGTTATTAGAAACGATTATATCAGATCATCAGATAGCATTTTAGTTTACCAAAAATAGATGTAAAATGCGGCAATAACACCAAGAATGATCGCAGAGTGAATTACATCCCATTTGTTCCAGCTTCTACGGGTTTCAACGGTCTGCTCATGTGATGCAGAACCGTATGTCAGTCCATTGACCTGTTTTTCCTCCGGCTTGCGTGTAAACAGGCTGACGACAGCGATAATCACAATACTTAAAAAGAACAGGAAAATGCTGAAATGCAGCCAGTTAATAGCAACAATCTTATAAAGCAAACCGCCCGGGTTCAGATGTGTTTTGAAAACCATCAGTGCCAATCGCGACATGCCGATGATAAAGCCAACAATCAAAGCCGTCAAGCCAGCAACACCTGTCACACGTTTGGAGAACACGCCCATAATAAACACCGCTGCGATTGCCGGCGCAATTAGAGACTGAACATTCTGCAAGTACTCGTACAATATATTTGCAATAGACTTCATCACCGGGATCCACAAAATTCCTAGCACAACTACTACTAGGGTAGCCATACGGCCAACAAACACCAGATGCTTTTCGCTGGATTCCGGCCGATATTTTTTGTAAAAGTCTACGGTAAACAGTGTGGCCGACGAGTTAAACAGCGAGGCCAGCGAGCTCATCAATGCGGCGACCAGACCGCCAACGACAATACCTTTGACGCCTGCGGGTAAAAGCGTCGCCACCAACATCGGAAATGCTGCATCTGAACTCTTTAAGGTGATGAGGCCCTTTTCATTCAAGGCGAACGCAATAATACCGGGGATCATAAAAATGAACACCGGTAAAAGTTTAAGGTAGCCGGCGAAAATAGTCCCCCGACGAGCCTGGGTTTGATTGCGCGCCGAAAGGACCCTTTGCACAATGTATTGATCTGTACACCAGTACCAGAAGCCAATGATGGCAGAACCGAGAAGCACACCGGTCCAGGGAAACTCCGGATCACTTGCCGGACGAATAATGTGCAATTTGCTTGCACTAATCGCTTGTAGTTCGCCCCAGCCACCAACCTTGTCTATACCCACGATCAGAATGACTAATGAGCCAATAACCAGTACCGGTGTTTGCAACACTGAAGTGTACAGCACCGATTTCATCCCACCAAATATCGTGTATAAGCCAGTGATTATAACAAGTGACACAGCACCTATCCAGAAAAAGTCGATTCCCATCCACTCATCGATTCCCAGAACAGTTTTGAATACCACGCCGCCGGCATAGACCGTAACAGATACCTTGGTTAAGACATAACTGACAAGAGAGATCACCGATAGAAAAGATCTTGCACCGGGACAATAACGTTTCTCAAGAAATTCTGGCATTGTAAATACTTTACTGCGGCTATAAAACGGAACAAACACCCAACCAAGAACCAGGATCAGCCATGCTTGCATCTCCCAATGTGACATTGCTAATCCAGTTTCGAATCCAGCACCGGCAAGACCCACAAGGTGTTCGGAACCAATATTAGAAGCAAAAATCGATGCACCAATTGCAATCCAACCGGCGTTACGTCCCGCAAGAAAATAATCCGTTGAGGTTTCTTCCTTCTGTCTTAGGACCCACAAGATTATTCCGATCAGTCCCAGAAAAAAAAGTCCTAATGTGAACCAGTCCCACATTGCAAATCCAGTAATCGCTGTTCCTTCCATAACTGCACCTCTACTGTTTCTAGTGGTTTTTAGATATATTTTAGGTCGAGTAAAAGAATTCCTGGGGCAAATTAAAAGCGATGGTTTTTACTCCAAGGAATTTTACTGCTTCAGAGTGCTTTGCATGTGTGAAAGCTGCCGCAGTATGGCGAGGAAAGCGTTTTTCAAGGAGTATTTCCTCAACGGAAGCCCAATAAAAGAACGTTTGCCTTGTATAGCGAAACCTGGCTTCATCATTGTTAAAAGCAGCCCAGGATGTACTCCTCCGTGACCACGCCAAAGCAATGCCGTAAAAAATGACTTGTTTAAACTGAATAAGCCGACTGCGTTTCTATTGTCAACCCTGCAAAATATCAGGCTTTTGACCACCTGGCATTTTTCAGCGCATTTTCTTTTTCGGCAAGATTAAAAATATGCTCCGCATTTTCATGCATAATGGGATCGACAAGGTCAAGGGCGTCTTGTAAAGTGAGCCACTCTTCCTCGACCAATTCGGATAGCGCCTGGGCAATTCCCTGCCTGGCAATGACTGCATGGCCCAGAACCAACTCGACCGGAATGTAATCGCCGCCGAACGTTAACAGTTTATTTGCCGGAGCTGTGACGATATATTTCTTGAGAAAATCTTTTGCGGCGAGAGGATTGATAATCCACGACCAGCACATATCCACGTATGCATTCGCATAGTGCTTGGCCACTGAAATCAACTCTTCGTAATATGGATAGCAAATATGCATAAAAACAAATCTTGTCTGGAGAGCATTTTTGCACAGAGCTGTTACGGAACCGGGATTTTTGGTCAGCCTCGATAATGGCATATAGTTATGCCCGGCATAATAACCGGTATGCAGTTTGACCGGCAGGTTTTTTTTCGTTGCTTTGCGAACGGCATACCAGAACAGGTGATCTTCGAGCGCCTTGTTTTCTTCGGCGCTGATATTCTCTTTGGCAAGTCTCTTTTTGAAAACCTTTTCAGCTTTTTCCGCGGGCACGTTGTCGTAATCGATGTCCCGGGCATAAGCATTCTGCGATTTGACAGCCACTGCGTACTTGCTGTATTTATCGAACCACCAGTCAATAACCCGGTACCAATCTTGTAATGAAGATACCGAAATACCCGTTGGCCCGGAGAATTTTTCGAATTGAGGCCCTGCTAAATTTCCCCAGTGAGCGCCGGTAAACATGCCGACAATGCTCATATCCTGCATGAGCAGCAGGGGCTGTGCGCTCTCCTTGAACGGTCTCCCTTCGAGGCTATTGACCTGACAGGATTTAATGTTCGATAAATCGCGCAAAATATATTTGTAAAAACCCGGACGTCGAATCTTTTCATATCCTGCCTGGACCTGGGGAATTGTCTTGGCCGACAGTTCATCCACCCCATATAATTCTCTGATTGTAATTTGGACATTTTGCCCGTAACCGGTGTTTTTGATGAACGGCCAGAAGGGTTCAACCAGTTTCCACTTTCTCATGGGATTAATATCCGGTGAAAAGAATCGATCGAGGTCTTCCTTTGGCATTCCTGCCGTTATCATATCGGAATCAAAATAATGGCTCAAAATCATCGTCCAATCATCAGCCGTAACCCTGACCTGCGGATGCCGAGTATTGGCAAAACGGTCTTTCTCCTCAATCAGGTGTTCATGGGTATCAATAAATGGTGTTTGCTGCACCTTTTGAAAAATTGTTTTCCTGTTATCGCTCATGGGCGCAGAGGAATGGCTCTCTTTGCCCCAGGCACCTTTTACGCCGATTATTGTCATGGCGCTCATTGCACCCAATCCTTTGAGGGTGGATCGTCGTGTAGTTGAGAATTTCTTCATAATAAAATCCCTTTATTTAAACTTCGCGCCTTCAAGTAATAAGTGCAACAGTTTGTCTTAATTATAGATGCTAAAAAGTATCCTGAATCAGTGTTGATTGGGAATTTTGACCATAATAGGCATTTTTGCCATGTTTTCTTTGATAATGTTTATCAATTAAGCTTTTCTTTAACCGTGGTGTGTTAGGGTTAATCAATAAGGTTAGAAATGCTATCCTGGCAAGTTCTTCCAGAATAACACTATTATAAACTGCTTTTTCAGGTGTCTTGCCCCATGTAAATGGACCATGGCATGCGGCGAGAACCATTTCAACTTCTTTATAGGATAAATGCTCGAATGTCTGAAGTATCTGATTTCCCACTTTTACTTCATAATCGCCCCTGATCATTTTATCGGACATAACTTTGGTACAGGGGATGTCCCGAGTCAGGTGATCGGCATGTGTGGTGCCGAAAATAGGAATAGACTTCCTGGCTTGCGCCCAGGCGACGGCATAAGTAGAATGTGTATGACAGATGCCTCCTATGTCGGGGAAATTTTTGTAAAGTAATGTGTGGGTCTTAGTATCCGAAGAAGGGCGCAAATTTCCTTCAACTATTTTGTTGTCGAGATCAACAACTACCATGTCTTCCGGTTTCAGCACACTATAAGGAATGCCGCTTGGCTTTATGGCAATCACACTTCTTTGCCGATCGATTGCGCTGACATTGCCGAAAGTATAGACTACCAGGCCTTGCTTTGGCAGTTCCTGATTCTGAATCCAGGCAATTTCTTTTAATTCTTTGAAAGAATCCATTATTACCCTTAATGGGAAGTTAACGCGCTCTCTGTAAAATTACCGAATTTTGAATATTTGTTATAAAGGAGGTTGTATTTTTCTGCACTCTCCGGGTGGGGCTGATATTGTTTTTCAAATCCATTACCCATATTTTTCTGCGCTTGCTCGATGGAATCATATACGCCCGCTGCTGTGGCCGCACACATGGCAGCGCCGAGAGCACATGTCTGGTCGGAGCGGGCAACTTTTATCGGCATGTTCAGCACATCACAGACCACCTGCATAATAAAAGGCGATTTCTTGGGGATGCCCCCAAGTGCAATCACTCCGTTAATGCTGACGCCCTCGGCAATGAAGCGATCCACAATTTTTTTGGCGCCGAAAGCCGTGGCCTCGACCAGAGCGCGAAAGATTTTTGCCGCATCCGAACCCAGGTTGAGTCCGGCAATGCCACCTTTTAAAAGTTGGTTTGCATCAGGCGTTCGTCGGCCGTTCATCCAATCCAGAGCAACAATTCCCGTTTCATCGATAGAAAGTTTTTCAGCTTCACGCAGTAATTCGGGCAATAATCTATCGGAAATGTCTTTAACAAGCTTTTCTTTTTCGCCTTTATTCAGCAAAGAAGATTTTTGTAATAAATTCTCAATCGGAAATAGGAGGATGTTTCTGAACCAGGCATAAATATCGCCGAATGCAGATTGTCCGGCTTCCATGCCCAGCATACCGGGGATTATCGATCCGTCTACCTGTCCGCATATACCGCGGATGGTCTTGTCGCCGATTTCCTCCATTGGGGCGATGAGCATATCGCATGTGGAGGTACCCATAACTTTACAGAGAATATAGGCTTCTATTTCTGCACCGATGGCGCCGATATGGGCGTCGAAAGCGCCAACGCCGATGGCAACATTTTCGCTCAAGCCAAGTTTTTCAGCCCATTCCGGCGACAATATTCCCGCTTTAACATCGGAGGTAAAAGTGTGCTGATAGAGACGGCTCCTCAATCCTTTTAATAGGGGATCAAGTTTTTCGAGGAATCCCTCCGACGGCAAACCCCCGAAGGATTCATGCCACATCGCTTTATGCCCGGCAGCGCATCTGCTTCTTTTTATTGCCAAGGGATCGGTGTTGCCCGTAAGAAGTGCCGGAATCCAGTCGCAATGTTCCACCCAGGAATATGCAGATTCTCTGATTGTTTCATCGACTCGCAGTGTGTGCAGAATTTTCGCCCAGAACCATTCGGAAGAATAGACGCCACCAACGTACTTTGTATAATCGACACCATCCCATGAATGGGCTAAATTGTTTATTTCTTCCGCTTCCTTTACTGCGGTATGATCTTTCCAGATGATAAACATGGCGTTCGGATTCTCTTCAAAACCCTTGGTCAGGGCTAGTGGCGTTCCCTTTTTATCAACGGCAACCGGAGTAGAGCCGGTTGTATCGATGGATATGCCCACTATTTTATCCGCAATTCCCGCTGGAGCTTGGGCAATTGCCTCTTTTATAGTGTAAGTTAATCCTTCAATATAATCCAATGGATGCTGACGGAATTGATTGATCGCCGGATCGCAATATTCCCCTTTTTCCCATCGACTATAGTAATAAACGACATTCGCAATTTCATCTCCGTTGCAGGTGTCGACGATGACCGAACGGACAGAATCGGTTCCGAAATCTATTCCGATGACAAATTTTTCTTCACTCATAACGTTTTCCACTTTTAGCTTTGATAATAATCCACGTTTTCTTTGGTAATGATATCCAACTGCATCCTCATTCTTTTGTTAACTGTTTCTTTCAAGACAACGTGTTTATAAAGAGCAAAGACACCTTCGTATCCCTGTTTCTCAGACATCTGACTTATTAAGAAATCGATCACTCCTTCTTTAAGATATCTGATATTTTCTTCGATCAGGTCATAGCCAATAATATGAATTTTTCCAGCTAATGATTTAGATTTTATGCATTCGGCTATCGGGTGTGTGTTTGCATTCGTTACATATATTCCACAAAGATTTTGGTTGTCATTGATAATTGATTCTGTAATTTGTTGACAATATTCAATACTTCCGGAGCTATCGACTTCATACGTTTTGGGGCTTATTTTTGAATTTTCTCCGAGGTAAGACAGGAAACCGCTTGCGCGGTCATCGATGTGATAATCTCTAGGAAGGAATTTGATGACAGCGATCGTTGCTTTTTCTTTGACTAATATTTCCATTAACCTGCCAGCTAACACGCCACTTTGGAAAGAATCTTGTCCAATATAAGATACATAATTCGCATTAGGCACAAACGAGTCAAAAAAGATATATGGAAGATGATCGGGAATTTCTTGAACAAATTTGTCAAAAACTTCAGAAACTACCGGAGCAAGAAGGAGTCCATCCAAATTTGCTTTGAATGCAGCATTAGAGGCTCTTTTGAAGGAATTCTCTGAATATTTATCGTAATGAAAATAAGTAATTCGAACTTTATGTGCTAATAATTCATTTTGGGCTTTTGTTATACCTTTTATAGGTAATTCCCAATACTTACTGTCTTGTGAAGGATTGGGCATAAGAACACCAAATGAAAACGCTTTTGAGAGCTTTAAATTACGAGCAAAAATATTTGGTCTATAATCTAATTGCTCTATAATTCGTCTAACTTTTTCTTTTGTTTCTTTTGAGACGCGGCCTCTATTATGGAGTACACGGTCTACTGTACCTATGGAGACATTTGCACGTCTGGCGATTTCTTTTATTGTTGTCATGAGAGCTTCCGGATTTTAAAGTGCGTTAACGTTCACAACAAAAGTTAATTATTATAATTAAATTTGTCAAGAAAAATATTCATGATATTTGATTAAATCGTAAAAAGTGCAATTTCGTCCCAGTTAGCAAGAAGAAAGAGTTTGATTAAAAAAACTGATCAGTGTGTCAGAAATCAATTAGCTGAAACATCATTATTATCAATGTATTAAAAAAGCCGCTTAATTTAGCGTTGGGACATTACTGTTATTAAATAGCAAATGATGAAAAAATAATTTTTTTTAAAAAAATCAATTTTTTACTTGACAAATCAATTAGTATTTACTAAATTGGATTTGCGTGAACGATAACGCATAAATTATGTATTAGTGAGTTGATAATTATGTCGCTACAATCCATTCATTCCCTCAAACAAAAAATGACAATTTATAATTCTTCCTTGATCTTGATACTCGACTATTGCTGGAGACCACTACAAAGTATATCGTTTACACTGAATACACCGTAAAGTTTATCTAAATTGTCAAGTTTAACAAATAGTTTTTGATTTTAAAATTAGAGCCATGCATATCAATCGATTTTTCAGAGAGGAGGTGATGGTTAATTAGTTATTGTTGTTAACGCAAGAGCTAATCTTTCAAGTAGTATAATCAATTAAAAAACCTGGAGGTGAAAAATGAAAAAGAGTTTTTTGATTTTATCTATTTCTCTGCTATTTGCGGTTTCTTTAGCTATGGCAGGGATAACAGGTAAAATAGCGGGGAGCGTAACAGATGCCGAAACCGGCGAACCTTTGGTTGGTGCGAACGTGGTGATTGAAGGTACACAGCTAGGAACTGCTACAGGATTAGACGGTTACTTTTTTATAATCAAAGTGCCACCAGGCAAATATACGGTACGCGCAAATATGATGGGTTACGGCATATTGCAAAAAACCGATGTGCTCGTAAATATTGATCGTACCACAACAATTAACTTTGGGCTAAAAACACAAGTTATTGCTGGTGAAACAATTACAGCAGTGGCTAGAAGACCAATTGTTGAACGAGACCTGACAGCGAGTAAAGAAAGAATCACCTCTAAAGAAATAGCGAATAGTTGGGCATACACCGTTAACGAGGCAATCAGTACTCAGTCGGGTGTTAATATTAATAATGGGATTCGAGGGAGTTTTGGGCTTGATGTTGCTTATTTTGTGGATGGACAGGAACTTCGCGAATCCGGTTCTAATTCAAATTTTACCGGGATAAATACGACAGCAATTGCTGAAATGGAGGTATTAACTGGCGGATATAATGCTGAATATGGCCAGGCTAACAGTGGTATTGTTAATATCGTTACAAAAACCAGTAAGGACAAAATACGTGGTACAGTTAAATATAGAGTTCGTCCTGCAGGTAAATACCATTGGGGTCGAAATATTTTCAGCAAAGAAAATTATGACTGGAAAGTAATGGGCACTCTGGACTATTGGACTACGCATGAAGGTGGTACGTATGCTGATAAAACACCTGAGGAACGCCTGGCAGCATGGAAAAGGTTTGTCTCCGGTGAGATGTTTAATTCAAAAGAATTACGCGATTATGACAAAAGGATTCAACATGAAGTAGAAGCTACAATTTACGGACCCATTACATCTAAATTGGATTTTTTGTTATCCGGGCGCTATTTAAGAGGAGTGAACAAATATCCTTCTGTGCTTAATTATAATCCTGAATATAATTTTCAGGCAAAGTTAGATTATCAGCTAACACCCTCTACTGGTATTTCCTTCTCTGGATTATATGGCGGCTATGCAACAACCGGTATTTCAAAAACAAATTATTGGTCCAGCGAGGATAGCCCTCAAAGAGCCCGGGGCGTGTCTGCCGGGCAATCTCCAGGTGCTTCTATACAAAACCCTTATGAATATTACAAGTATATGTTTTGGGTAGCGGGAGGCAGAACAGGCGACGGAATACGACCGCCTGAATATGGGAAGATATATTCAGGACAGTTAAAATTGACCCATATTTTCAGCCCACGTACTTACGTTGAACTAAAAGCGAGCCATTTTGTATTTAATCAAGAAATGCATACGCTGGATCACTTAAAAGTGAAGTGGGGCGGTCCTGACTGGACATGGCCTGAAGACAAAGTTCCACCTGATAATGAATTATTTCGTACAAGCGGTTATGGAGACTTTAGATTTAATTATAACGATTCTAAAAACACCAAAATAGAAGGAAGTCTTGTTAGTCAAATTGCTCCACAACATTTATTAAAGATGGGTACGGGATTTTCGTATCAGTATTTTAAAAATATCTGGCATGAAGGAAGAAGTGCTGACAGGATTTATATGAGTGATTATATAAGGCCTATTGCGTTCCATCCATACGAGGGTTATGCTTACTTTCAAGATAAAATAGAAATACGGGGTATGGTTGTAAACGCGGGTCTTCGTTTTGATTTCTATAATGCTAACAAAAAAGTAAGCGATGATTTTTGGGATCCCCTGCGCATTGACAAAAATACGCCGGGAAACAGGGGGATGAGCTTGATCTCTTTCGATCCTAACGGTCCTTATGCTGTAAAAACACCTACCCAGTCAGTTCTTTCGCCAAGGTTAGGGGTTTCATTTCCAATTACGGAAAGCACTGTTTTGCACTTTATGTATGGGCATTTTAATATGCGACCGGCCTGGATGAAGATGCTGGCAGACCCAATAGAAAAGATGGAACCTCCTCCGGAAGGCGTGCAGGTAACGGCGCCGATTAAGGAAAAAGAATTGCCCATCTATCATGACTATCCGACCGTCTATACCGGCCATCAAAGAAATGTAGGTAATCCAACGTTGGAATTTGAAAAAATGATTCAGTATGAAGTCGGCTTTGATCAAAATATTGCCGATTTATTGCGGTTGGATGTTACACTATACTATAAAGATGGTAAAAACCTGACATCTGTCGGCTATCAAAAATCCGGAATGGGAAATATGGCAACTTCGAGTTGGCTGGCTACACGTCTTTATCCGGATGACAATAACCCGGAATCAATATCGGTAGGTGATATGGGTTATAACTTTGTATACACAAATGGCGGAGCGCTGGATGTGCGTGGTTTGGAAGCAACCCTGGAAACAAAATTATGGCGTAATGCAACTTTCAAAATCATATATAATATGTCCTATGCCAATACCATACGTTATGGATTGGATACAGTATACCGGCTATTTGATGATGGAACAAAACTAGGAAGAGATTATCTTTGGGGTGCTTCTAACTTTGATCGAGGTGTAGTTGGAAACACCAATCAGAGATGGAATCCGAACAACACGATCAAATTTATATCGTACCTTTCCACACCTCTCCGTTTTGGTCCAAAAGTGAACGGCTTTCACCCATTAGGAAATTGGCACTTGAATGTTTTTACTATGTATTCCAGCGGTGAGAAATTTACTTATCATTCACCGGATGATTTTTCATCAGAACCACTCAACAGAACCTGGAAACCACGGTATATGACAAACTTGAAACTTATTAAACGCATCAGGGGCCTTGGTATGGGTTTCGAATTTAGCGTGGATGTACGGAATGTCTTTAACAATAAGACTCTGAGGTTAATGGGTGGTAAAGATCTTGAAGATTATATGGAAAACGGCAAGTTGCCTACGCATCCTTTAACAAATGAAGTCATGGAGTGGACGATGTATAGACGTGATACCATGCCACGTGAGGTGTTTTTCGGACTCGGTATAACGTTTTAATTATTCAAATTTAATTATATTATTAAATTAGGAGACATGGCAATGAATCAGAAAAGAAGTTGTCGAATAGGCATGTTTTTGCCACTACTTTTCTTTGTCCTATTATTTGGCTTGCATGATGTCGTGCATGCCCAGAAGAAAGTAAATGTACTGACTCGCGGCAGGGCCTGGTCATCTGCGTACGAAGCTTTTAAAATGACAATAGGTCCGGGAGCAATAGAGGGAACGGTCTATCCAGGCTATTACTCTGATCAATATCCTCATCCTAACGGAATGTGGGGAATGAGATGGTATCAAGGACCAGGTTATGTGCAAAGATTTAACGGTGATCTGGTTATGGCGGAATTGAATGAGCAAAAATATCATAAGCACATGGATATTCTGCAACCCAGCGTTTTGGTACAAAATTATAATTTTAAGCTCAGTCCCACGCAGCCGGAAGAGTATATGTATGGCGTTGTACAGCACAAGCCTGATTTTTTGGGCAAGCCTCATCCGAAAGTAAGAATTAAAAGCACGCAAATGGTCTGGAGTCTTCCCAAATACGACGACTTTATCATACAGAGGCATGTCATCATCAATGAAGAAACTACGAAACCAATCGAAGATTTTTACTGGTTCTGGACACATACGATTGTCCCCACTTATGGCGGACGGCAACATGGCTTTACCAATGATGACGAGTATATCTGGGCAAGCGACCTCAGGACTTATACGGGTGAGCAGGGTGCATTCGTATTCTATGATGATACCGAAATTATGCAGAATTCACCGAACACACCAACCGTTTACGAGATATCCCCCGGCGACGTTACCGGTGACCGCGGCGATCCCGGCAATATCCAGGATATTAACTCGATCGATCGACGTCTTTATTCACCACAAATTGTTTCGGACTGGATTGTCGACTGTACGGTGAATAAAAACGGCGAAAAGAAAGTATGGTTTAATATTACCTCCCGTGGAAATGGTTGGTGGGCGAACCACAATGGTCCGGGATCACCTACGGAAGAAAAGCGTTTTTGGGGAGAAGACCCCAATAAGGTGTTGACTTATATTACCAACGACCAACCGAGAATGGATTGGACGGAAGCATTTGCTGCGGATCCGATTAAAATTTTTGAAAGGACGCCGGCACCGTTTCTTTCTGCCGGTCCCTACGATATTGCGCCCGGCGATTCCATCGAAATAATCAGAGTGATGTGTTTTGGCGAGATGGATCGGAACGTCTCCATGTTAGGTGGGCTGAAAGCCACGCAAACGTATAAAGAGCTTGGCATGCAAAATTTCAGAGAAAACTGGAATGCCGCGCTGGAACTGATCGATGGCTGGCGAGCCACCGGAAACTGGAATGCCGGCATTACCGCTTATCCGCCGCCGACGCCTGGCAACGTACCCGGATACGGGTATGAGGATGAATTGATAGTCAAGCTTTTTATAGATACAGAAAAACGGCAATCAGGATTTGATGTTTCCTGGGTTCCGGTGCCGGAAGATTATATAGATCCTCTAAAACAATATAACGATTTTGTCGGCTATAAAATATATCGATCTGAAATGAGTGTAATGGGACCTTGGATAGAGGTGGCTGATATTAAAAAGGAAGATGCAAAATCACTTCTTGGCGAAGATGGAAGACTTACTTATCGACTACCAACTAAGACAGGAATTCCATACCGCTTTTGTGTCACCACTTATGATGATGAGGGTTTAGAAAGTGGTAAAACAGCATATAGTTTATATGGTCTGGCAGCAAAATCCGCTCCATCAGATAATTCCTCGAATGTCAGGGTAATTCCAAATCCATTCAAGCAGACCAGCAGGTTGACTGATCTGGGGGAAGCTAAACGGCTGACCTTTGTATTCATTCCCGCCGTGAGCACTATTAGTATCTTTAATGTAGCAGGTGAATTAATGCAGACTATTGAACATGATGATGGATTTGGTGAAGAAGCCTGGGGGTCCACCACAGGCAATGACTATATGCTAACCAGGTTTGCACAGAATGTAGTCCCGGGAGTATACATCTATTATATAGAATCCCATGTACCTGGACATGAAGGAGAATCGGCAACCGGCAAATTTGTTATCATTAAATAGTTTGGCTTTTTGCCCGCTTTTAAATGATTATTTACTTTGGAGGACTTGAAAATGAAGCTAAGAAATATATTTAGAATTTCAATATTTATGCTGGTTACCGTCCCCATAATGGCAATGGGACAGTACTATCAGAATATTGATTACGGACTACATTCGGCAAAGTTTGAACGTTTAGGGCAGGCTGGTTGGCAATTTCTGAAAATCCCGGCAAATGCCCGACAGGCAGGTATGGGAGGTGTCGTAGCAGCAATTGGGCGCGGTGACGCCAGCTATTCTCTTACCAATCCAGCATCAATTAACGACGTAGAAAATCTTGAAATATCTCTGAGCAGTATGAACTGGATTGCCGATCTTAAATACCAGTCCGGAGCGCTGGTTAAAAATTTTGGCAATTGGGGTACTTTCGGAATCAATTTCTTATATCTTGACTATGGCGAAATGATCAGGACAGAATATCAGGAAATTTTAAATAACGGTTTAAGGACAGGACTTACCGAGCCAAAGTTTGACCTGGGCACGTTTGGTGCCATTGATATTGCTTTGGGACTGTCTTACTCCAGACGAGTTACAGATAGACTGCAAATAGGAGGTAATTTAAGATATCTTCGTGAGGAATTAGCCGATGCAGTCGTATCCAATTGGGCCATCGATATTGGAACATTGTTCTATACCGGCATAAAGACATTTCGAATTGCCCTGATTGGTAGAAATTTTGGCCCGGATGTTACTTTTGCACAATGGAGCGAACAAATAGCCGTTCCCCCCGCAAGTGTGCGAATGCCGATGAATCTGATAATCGGCGCTGCAATCGATGTGCTGGAAGGAGTCGATGGAAATCCTCACAGGCTGACCCTGGCGGGAGACTTTATTCATCCCAACGATGGACCTGAAAAGGTAAACCTCGGAGCCGAATACAGTTTTCATAACTTTATGATGCTGCGGGCAGGTTATCGTTTCAACTACGATGAGGAAGGATTGACCCTGGGCGCCGGACTAAAAGTCAAAACATCGGGAACGATGGAGGTAACTTTTAACTATTCTTATTGGGCGTTCGGCCTTCTTGGGAATACGAATATGTTTTCAGTTGGTTTTGGCCTGTAAGAAAATATCAGTGTTATTTAAGCAAAGATAGCAAAATATATGAGGCCACTTCAAAAAGCTACTTTGCCGATTCCATCGCTTTTTTAACCCATTGGTTTTGGAAATAAGCGATGGAATCGGTCTTTTGATTGAACTCATATATATTTTTCCCTGAAATTTCAGCTACGGGAAAGATGTCGCTGAGAATGAGTTATTATATCTGAGGAGAGATTTATGACAAAAAATATTCTCTACTTTTTACTGATTTTTATTACCGGATTCTCGACGATGACACGATCAAAAGAAATGACCGCTCGCATTAAAATCGATACCGATCGTAAAATTGGCGAGATCGATAAAAATATCTATGGCAATTTTGCCGAGCATCTGGGCCGTTGCATCTACGGCGGCATCTATGATCCGGGCTCTAAACTTTCCGATGAGAATGGATTTAGAAAGGATGTGCTTGAGGCGGCGAAAGGACTGAATGTCACTATTCTGCGCTATCCCGGCGGCAATTTTGTTTCTGATTATCATTGGCTGGATGGAATCGGGCCAAAAGATCAGCGCCCAACAAGACTGGATCTGGCCTGGAAAACTCTGGAGCCAAATACGTTCGGCACCGACGAGTTTATTGCCTACTGCCGAAAGTTAGGGACCGAGCCGTATCTTGCCGTCAACATGGGCACCGGTACGCTGGACGAAGCCAAGAACTGGGTCGAATACTGTAATGTGAAAGAAGGACCTTACTACTATGCCGAACTGCGCAAGAAGAACGGACATCCTGAACCATACAACGTAAAGTATTGGTCGCTGGGCAATGAAATGGACGGCTTTTGGCAGATGGGCCACAAGGACGCCATCGATTATGGCAAATTTGCTCTGGAAGCAGCCAAATTAATGAAATGGACTTCGCCGGATATCAAGCTCATTGCTGCCGGCTCATCAAACTTTTACGGCGACGCAGATCCTCACAAATGGAATCGAATAGTTCTGGATTACTTGAAAGACTATATTGATTACATTTCACTGCATTTGTATGTGGGCAACAGGAATAACGACTATTATGCTTTCATGGCCTCGCCGCTGGAAATCGAAGATCGAACCAGCATAGTGGAAGGACAAATCAAAGAAGCGCTGTCCAAGAGCAGACGTAAGACGCCAATATACGTGGCGTGGGATGAGTACAATGTCTGGTACCGGGCTCGCGGCGCCGGTTTTAACACCGGCAGAAATGCGCTGGAAGAAAGATACAATCTGGAAGACGCTCTGGTGATCGCCGGATTTTTAAACGCATTTATCAGGAACGCTCACATCATCAAGATGGCTAATATGGCTCAGTTGGTCAATGTCATCGCGCCCATCTTTACCAGCGAAACCGACATGTTCAGACAGACCATCTACTATGCCCTTGCGCTGTATGCAAATAATTCATTCGGAACCGCTCTGGACGCCTTTGTCG
>JAADGR010000074.1 GCA_013152225.1 Calditrichota bacterium | reverse complement strand
CTCTGAAATCCACTCTTTTATCCGCGGTAAAATAAAACGTGATTTTGTTGCCGTCGAACTGGTATTCAACGTCGACCAGTTTCATTTCCAGATTATGGTCAACGATTTTCTGACGGCAAAGCTGGTATGCTTCAAATTCTTTCTTTTTATTTTCTTCGTAAATTTGTATATCGTCCGGCGTCGGTTTTCGGATAATATTCAGGATTTCACCATCGGGCTTTTTCTTTTTCAGTATGGCGCCACGTTGATTTACAATTCCCAAATCCAGTCCCTTCTCCGCTTGAACAATAGCATAGTCGCCAATCTGGAAAGGGAATTCCTGGGGATTGGCATATATTTGTTTTCGTTCACCTTTAAATATAATTTCTACAAGCATATTTATCCTTTATGACTGATAATTTTCTGAAGTCGGGTAAATAATACAATTAAAATCAAATTAAGCTGCACATTCCGGTCGATGAGTTCGATGGATCTTTCTATTTCGGAAAATGTTTCCTCAAAATTCATCTGGCGAAAAGCTGTAACGAATTTTTGCAATGTTTCCAGTTGATCGAGGTTGATAACTTTTTCCTGCAGCAACTCTTTTTCATTTTCGTCGCTTGCCAGGATGAGCGCGTCACGAAACCATATCAGCATGAGACTGAGAAGCTCTTTGACTGACCTTTTGTCATAAGCCGCAATAGTTTTTTCAATGAGAGAAAATTTCGATAAATTGTCGCGCAAGCATCCGCGCACCAGTTCGACTGCTTTTTCTCTTCTCCCGGCAAGGTCTTCTTCAGCCAGTTCCATCGCGCGTCGGTAACTGCCCTGGCTTATTTTGGAAATCAACCGAGCCTGCTCCGGGCTGATTTGTTTTTCCCTGATCAGCGTTTCTTCGATCTCCTGATCGGAAATCAGGCCGAATCTTATTTCCTGGCAACGCGAGATAATCGTTGGCAAGAGTACGTTTGGCCTTGCGGATGTTAAAACGAGGTGCATGGACGGCGGTGGTTCTTCCAGCAATTTAAGCAAAGCGTTTTCGGCTTCCACTGTCATCTTGTCTGCTTCCGCAATGATGACGACACGGTGTCCTTCCATCGGTTTCAGCGTGCTTACACGCCGCAACTCCCGTATCTGGTTGATGCTGATGCCGGGTGAGGCCCACGGTCTTTTTCTGAGATACGGATTTTTGCTCAGACTGTCGAGTATCTCGCGTTCATTATTAACCGATGCAGTTTTGGGCTTGGGAAAAATAAAAATTAAATCAGGATGATTAAAGTTCCCAACCCGCCTGCAGCCCGAACAGGTATTGCACGGTTTTGTCCCTTCGGAAGTGCAAAATACGGCTTTGGCGAATTCAATGGCCAGTGCTTCTTTTCCGACACCTTCCGCTCCCGTAAACAAATATCCGCTTGCGAGGCGATTGTGCTCGAGCGTTTTTTGTAATATTTCTTTCGGTCTTTTTTGATCGAGAATTTTATCAAAACTCATTTAATGCAAAATCCGGCTCAATGAAATGAAAAATTCAGGTCAGCCAGTCCTCGGGATTCAGATTTTGTGTGTTTTTCCAGATTTGGAAATGAAGAACCGGGCCGCTTAATGAGCCCGAGTCGCCGACCGTTCCAATGACCTGTCCCTGATCTACAAATTCCTGCAATGCAACACGAATTTCGGCCAGATGTGTATAAACCGTGTAATATCCGTCGTCGTGGCTGATGATTATAATGTTTCCCTGGCCGCGCTGCCAAGTGATTGTCGCGACCTGTCCGGCATCCACAGCAACGACCGGTGCTCCTAATGGCGCTTTAATTTCGATGCCTAAATTCTCGGTAATCGTTTTCAAAATGGGATGTTTGTGACGGCCAAAATGACTGACGATTTTACCTTTTGCCGGCCATATCAATTTTCCCTTTAGTGAAGCAAATTTTATTCTATGCTGCTCAGCGAGTGAATCCTTTTTTATACCTTCGGGCTGACGAATATCCTTCGTCAAACGAAGCTCCTCATTTCGGGTGATGAAGGAAAGGATTTGGCGCTGCGCTTCCCTCATTTCCTCCAGCCGTTGCTCAAGGAGATTCTTGTCTTTGCGAACGGACGCTAAAAGTTGCTGCCTTCTTTTGCGACTTCTTTTTAAGCGCTGTTCTTCTTTTTTCCGTTCCTCAAGGTCCTGCGCTTTTTTTGAAATCTCTAATTTAAGCAAATCTTGCTGCCGGGCAAGATGGTTGTTTTTTTCTATGAGCGACCTGATTGTGCGGCGATCATTTTCGGCCACGAGTTTTTCGTATTTTAGCCAAACTTTGACCTGGCTGAAGTTTTTTCGGGATAACAATAATTCAATGTCATTCAGGCGGCCATGTTTGTAAAACGCAACCAGGCGTTTTTTGACGAGTGTTTTCAGCTTTTCCAGTTCGGCCGAGGTTTTGGCGATATTCTTTTGGTCGTTTTTAACTTGTTGTTCGCTTTTTCTGATACCCCGGCGCAGACTATGTAAATAATTTGTTGTCAGGTCAATTTCCCGATCCAGATCATTAACCAGGTTACTTATGGACGTTTCTTTAGCTTTGTTTTGCGATAGCTGGTTTTCATACTTTTGAATGTCCTGACGGATTTTTTCCAGTTCTTTTCGCGTTTTGACATTATTCTCCGCTTCATTCTCTTCCCCGAAAGAGAGTGAGGCAAGAAACAGCCCGCAAAACAAGAGTAAAATTAAACGTTTTGTAATCAGCATATTAAAATGGCTATAATTAAATCTAACAAAGCTTTGCTTCAGATAGTAAAAAAGGGCCGGTCGATCACCGGGAATTTGGTGACAAATGTTTTAAAGATACAAGAATACAGGCTTAAAAGCAATAGAAAAGAACCTGCAAAATCAAGGGTTAGGGTCTATTAAAAATCTTGCGGGTTTTTGCATAGAATTGTATATTAAAAGGGTTGGTGAAAAAATAAAATTGATGATAAGCAATTTTGTAATCGTAAAACAAGCATGATGTGTCGATAAAATTGATAAATATCGACACGTGTTTATTACTTGTCGATGATTTCGACATGAAATAAAAACGTGTCCTGATAAAGAATGTATGGGAAGCCCCAAGCAATGCTGAAATATCCGGAAAAAATAAAAATACTTTTCGAACCACACGATGATTTAAAGATCGAAATGATCGACCGGATACCCCACTTTGCAGCTCTGGATGGGAACGAGAAAAAATTGCTTTCGTCCGTTATCCATGTTCGCCAATTCAGCAGCGAGGAAATAATTTATACAGAAGCAAGCCCGTCCGTTGCCATGTATTTTATCGAGTCCGGGTCTGTTGGTCTTTTTAAAAGATTTGAAAATACAATTCTCGAACGCGTTCAATACATCGGGCCGGGAAAATGGGTGGGCTATTCAGCGATGCTGGGTGAGCAGCCACGAAGATCAACGGCGAAAGCTCTGGAAAATTGCTCTCTTGTCGCGCTCCTGGGTACGGACTTGGATCATTTGCGGCAGAATCACCCAAAAGCAGCAAATAAAATACTATTGGCAGTTTTTAATGATGTGTTCGACGATTTGACAGACGTTCAAAAAGAGTTTCTTTCCCTGACCATCAAACTGACCAAATCAAACATCCTGATATGAGCACGATGCAATCAAACTATCCTGTGAAGAGAGGTCAGGTTTTCCTTGTCCGTTTTTTGCTCCCTCTTTTCCTGGTTGGCGTTATCTTTTCTTTGACATGGTTGTGCCCCTCTGCAATGAGTGTTGTTTTGTGGACGCTTTTTCTTTTGTCCCTTTTGACCCGATTGTTGCGCCTTTTTAACAATAGAATTGTTTCATGGCTTTTCATTACTGTTTTTTTATTTTCCGGTTTCTTTTTTTATCTTCATTCGGAAAAAATTGAAAACAAAACGAATGCCGAGTATTTGTTGCAAAAAAATCTTTTGGAAAAACAAGCGGATAGTATTTTCCCATATTTTCACGTGCAAAAAGTTAAAATTAAGGCAGAGATTCATGATTTTTCAGTTTCGTTTGTACGATTTTTTTTGCCAGGAAAGAGGCAGATTGCAATCATTTTCACTTTGGTTCTTTTACTCCGATTTTTTAGCCTGAAAGTTTTTCATGGTGTCCTTGACAAGCTTTCCAATTCGATTTTTGAATTCTTTGCATTTGCTGTTGCCAAAGTCTATCATCGGCTGCTTGATTTCTTTTTTTATAAATCAATAGAAATTGCGTTTGTTTTTCTTCTGTGGATGTTGGCACTGCGTTTACTGCAATTTAATGATGTGTTTGAAATTGCATTGGCTGCCGGCCTGAGCACTTTGACGCCGATCCTTGGGATATGGCTGGTAGGCCTTTTCCCTTTGCTTTATGTGCAAACATCCGACAAAATGGTTGTGCAAATCATTGGAGTGATTGTTACTTTTGCGGTTATGTGGCTATTCCGCCACATTGCAATCAGTCGTGTCGCCCGGAAATATTTTACGGACATCAAACCGTTAACAGTTCTTGTTCTTCTGGGGGCAGGGTATTTGTTTGGGAATATCACCGGGCTTCTTGTCATTGTGCCCCTTTTTGTGTTCATTCGTTTTCTGGTATGGACTTTTCTTCAGGGAAAACCGCTTTACAATAAACATCAAAAAGAGCCCACTGGAGCTTAACTTCACTTGATTCTTAACAGATGATTTCTTAATTTTAGAGGTCCGTTCTCGTTCCCACGCTCCTCAGACTGTGTGAAGACGATCAAATGCCAGGAGTGCTGCCCCTTTATGGGCTGCATTGCAACGCGTAAAGGCGTTGCACTCCTCGCTTTCACACAATCTGAAAACGTGGGAACGAGAGTTAAATGCCAGTTTCTCCCCAATTATTGAGTGGATACTAATTTTGCTTGAGCATTGTTTTAACTTTGGAAAACAACCAGAATGAATGACGATCTTTTTACAAAATATACGACCATTGCCTTTCAGGGAGCGCATTATGCTTTCAGTGAAATCGCTGCGCGCCGGTTCTTCGGCGAGGAAGTAAAGGTACAGCCGTGCAGAACGTTTGAACAGGTTTTTACTTCTGTCAGCCGGGGGACAGCTCATTATGGGATCATTCCCATTGAAAATTCGCTGACCGGCAGCATCCATCGAAATTATGATTTATTGCTGGAACATGATCTCAGGATTGTCGGCGAAGTCTTTTTGCGTGTTGAACAGCATTTGATCGCAAATAAAGGTATTGATCTCAAAGAAATAAAAACAATCTATTCCCATCCCCAGGCGCTGGAACAATGTCGAAAATTTTTAACCTCACTCAACAATGTCGATGCCGTCGCCAGTTACGACACGGCGGGCAGCGTTAAAATGATCCGTGATAAAAGCATGAAAGATGCCGGAGCAATTGCCAGCAAATGGGCGGCTCAGGATTACGACATGCAAATTCTGAAAGAGGAGATCGAGGATATTCCGGAAAACTTTACGCGCTTTTTGATTTTATCTCCCAAGGAATCAACTTTGGAAAATGTGAATAAAACGTCGGTTGTTTTTTCCATGAAAAATATTCCGGGTGCCCTTTTTAAGGGTTTGAGCGTTTTTGCTCTCCGGGATATCGACTTGTTGAAAATCGAATCACGGCCTTTGCGGGGACGTCCCTGGGCTTATATTTTCTATCTTGATTTTGCCGGTCACATGGGCGAGGAACGCTGTAAAAATGCCATCCGTCATTTGCAGGAAATTACCAGTTTTTTGAAAGTACTGGGTTCTTATCCGGCCGGCAATTCACTGGAGCAATCCAACAATGAAAAGTAAATTATTTGAAATTGGGAAATTTTAAAGAGGAGTTTTTGT
>JAADGR010000239.1 GCA_013152225.1 Calditrichota bacterium | reverse complement strand
CATCATAATTATTTTGAAATCCCAACATCGGTTGACCTCTTTTTATACCTAGTTTGTGCTTTTCGTTTTTTTTAATACCGATCAAAGCAAAGAGAAGAATTTAACGAGTCAAAAAAACAGTTTCTCAAAAAGATGCTCTATATTGATGAGAATAGCGGGACGACGACGGTTTTCGGCTGGTATTCGCATTTCGGTTGGATGGAATGTTGCCGGACTGTCAGGCGGAGTTTATTTTGCACTATTGCAGGCGGGTTCTGCACGAAAGATTATAAAAATGCTTATTTCTTTTCCATGGTTATCCCCGGCCAATCATCTGTACGAAAAGGCGAGGCCGGTAAACCGGCTTTATTAAATAAAGTGGCGACAGGATTGCTCGCCCAGGCATATCACACTGCCACAGAATTCTTAATATCAGGATGCCAGACGACGACGGTTTCGCCGGCAATTTTCGATCCGCACCGGCAATTGCAAAAGCAAAATCAAACCCCGGGATCGCAAGGACCCCGGGGCTCTTCATGACAAGTCCACCATCTACATAATCAAATGAGAGGTGAATCCTGCCACTATCAATTGTCATGGTTTTATAAATGGGGCCGGAAGGAACAACTCCATTTTATGCCAGTTTTTTGCATTATAATTCGGCTTTTCCCAACCGTGGTTGTATCCACCCACGGCTGCAATTCTTTGTTCAGCTATCTTTCCCCACTTTTCCCGGTAAAGATTCAATTCATACGGACCGCCCGCAGTGAGCGGTGCGAGATCAATTTGCCATTTCCCCTGATCCGATACACGCGTCTTTTTAATCTGTTTGCCAAATTGCACAGTAACTCTGCCCCCGGGCTTGGCTGTTCCCCAAACAGGCACTTTTATCTCCCGCTGCAAAACCATGTTGTCGCTGAAAACACGCGGCACATGAATGCTCGCGGCAGGTTTATTCCGGATCGAACACCCGGCTATGATGAAAAGCAAAGAAAGTATTACCGAAAGATTAGCCTTATAATGGCGCATTATTATTCTCTCATAAATTTTAATATAATGGATAGTATTCAAATCAAACATAAAATCCAAATATTTTTTTCAAAAAACGCTTTTTTTCGAGAAAACAATCAAGGCACAATTTAACGAAAAAAGGCGAATCAAACAGACCCGCCTTTTAAAATTCAATTATAAATAGTCACCACGATAGTCTTTAATTTTTGCCTTCTTTTTAATGGCTGAATACCACGCGCCAAACAACTGTTGCTGCTTGCGCGCGATGAGAGCTTTTTTAAGGTTCTCTTTTTGACTCTCGAACGCCTTTTCATCAATATCCTTTTTATCAATGACCTGCAGAAGATAGTATCCCCGAGTTCCTTCAATGGGTTGCGAGTATTCACCGATGTCGAGGGCAAAGGCAGCGCCGACAAATCGAGGTTCGCGTCCAACGCCAGGAACGTATCCATTCATCGAGAATTCGTCTGTTTCTTTCACTTTCAAACTATCATCCGCAGCCACTTCATCAATAGGCGTACCGGCTTTAATTTTGCTATACGCGGCTTCGCACTGGGCTTTGGCCAGTTCCATTCTTTTTTCCGTTTTCAGGGTATTCACAATTTGCGTTCGCATTTCATCCAAAGGCTTGATATGCTTTTTTATTATATCCGCGAGAGAAGCGACTAAATATCCTTTATCGAGATAGAAAACATCACTCAATTTACCCTTACCGCTTCGAAACGCCCAACGATTAACGCGGCGCTCCATCCCGATACCGGGGATAAATGCTTCTTCCGCAAAAGGTTGTGTTTTTTTCACCTCATAGCCTTCAGCTTTGGCAACCGTTGCCAAATCAGATTCTTTTGCGTATTCTGCGATATAATTTGCTTCATCCTTCAAGGCTTCGCGCGTAGCAGGCGAAGCTTCAAACTTTAAAAGAATATGGCTGGCTTTAATTTCTTCTTTGCCTTTTACTCTTTTTTTGTCAATGACTTTAATAATGTGCAATCCGTACTGCGATTCTATGGGGCCGATAATTTGGCCTTTTTTTGCCGCAAAAGCTGCTTCTTCAAAAGGTTTGACCATTGCCCCTCTGGCGAAATAGCCGAGATCGCCGCCTTTTTCTGCAGAACCTGTATCCTGAGAATAAAGCTTGGCAAGCTGGGCAAAATCTTCACCGCTTTTCGCCTCTTTTAAAATATCCTGCGCTTGTTTAAAGGTTGCTTCAGTATCAACCTTTGTCGGCTTGATATCGATTAAAACATACTCAAGAACACGCTTTTCAACTTCGCGAAACTCATCTTTGTGTTTATTGTAAAAAGCGGTAATTTCATCCTCTGTTGGTTCGGGCGTACTTTTTGTAAAGCTGTTTGCATCATAAAAAAGATAGTTCACTTTAACCTTTGCGTTGTTTTTCATGTATTCCAATTTTGCATCATCATCAGTGACAACAACGGAGGCGCGCAAGAGGTTAAACAATTTGAGACGAGGAATTTGGGAACGAATAGCATTTTCGATAGGACGCCAATCGGCTGCCGGATTATCCAGCGCTTGCCGATATTTATTCATATCAAATGCACCGCTCGAATCCTTAAACGCAGCATTCGACTTTAGGAATTCCGGGGGATTGTTTTTAATTTCATCAAGAATTTCCTGATCCGTAGCGTGTAATTTCAGCCTTTTTACCTCTTGTTCCAGCAAAATTTGTTGAACAAGGGTTTCAAAAACCTGATTTTCTATCTGCCGCAATTGATATCCTTCGGGCTCAGAGCCTGTGCGATCTCTTTGCGATTGTATCGCGGCGCGATATCTTTCATTAAACTGTTCGTAACTGATTTCCACGTTGTTTACAGAAGCAATAATTCCACGCGGCTGATTTCTTTTTAATCCCCCCATTCCCCAACTGAAAATAATCGTCAGAATAAACGCGAACACAAGAATCAAAAGAATGGTTTTTGTGTTTTCGCGCATGCGATTCATTACGGCCATATTAGCATCCTCAAAAAAATAGTATATAGATAAGGCAAATTTTTCGATACAACTAAAACTTGAAAATATAAGCTTATGGGCAGTAAAAATCAAGGCCTTTTTAGCGGGAGCTTTTTAAACAACGTGGATCATACCATTTCCTTTAGCTGTAAATTCGCCGATCATTGTAACTTTTGTTGTACATTTTTTCTGCAAGGCAATAAGCGCAGATTCGGCATCATCAGGAGGAATGGCGAACAAAAGTCCGCCCGAGGTCTGAGCGTCGACCAGTAGCGTTCGCGCGAGGTCCGGCACGGATTCCCGCCACGTAACGAATTTTGAAACATAATCCAGATTCGACAGGGTGCCGCCGGGAACGATCCCTGCACCGGCAAACTCCCAGGCCTCCTCAATAATAGCAACCCGGTCATGATGAATCCGGGCATCGACTTTACTGCCGCGCGTCATTTCCGACAAATGTCCCAGCAAGCCAAAGCCGGTTACATCGGTGCAGGCGTGCACCTCAAAGGGCTCGACAGCTTTTGCTGCTGCCCGGTTTAGCGTTGCCATTATTTCAGTCGCGTTTTCAATCGTCTCGTTCTCCGCCAAACCTCTTTTAATCGCCGTTGCGATAATCCCCAGGCCGATGGGCTTGGTGAGAAGAATTTTATCTCCCGGTTTTGCACCGAAATTTCTCAGTATTTTTTGCGGATTCACCGATCCGGTAACGGCCAATCCGTATTTGGGTTCGGTGTCATCCACTGTGTGGCCGCCAATAATAGATATTCCGGCTTCTTTAGCTTTGTCGGCAGCACCTTTCAAAATGGTTTCGAGAACAGACATGGGCAGTCGATTTGAAGGGAACCCGACAATATTCAGCCCGAATAGCGGACGCCCACCCATTGCATAAATATCGCTGAGAGAATTTGTCGCCGCAATGGCGCCAAAAGAGTAGGGATCATCAACAATCGGCGTGAAAAAGTCGACGGTTTGCACAATAGCCGTTTCCGGTGCCAACAGGTAAACAGCCGCATCATCGGCAGATTCCGTCCCCACCAGAACGCGTTCGTCGGTTGGTTTCGGCAAATTGATGAGGACTTTTTCCAAAGCCTGGGGTCGCAATTTGCAGGCACATCCCAGGCCATGGGTAAAATGCGTCAGCTTGATGTCTGTCCTGATGAACGGTATCGGTGCTTCCTCCCCGCTGCCGTTCAGTTTGATAATTGTTTCACTGACGATTTCAATGGCCTTGTCAATTTCTTCTTCCGTCGTTGTTTTGCCGACGGAAAACCTGATTGTGCCCATTGCCCATTCCGTCGGGACTTTCATGGCCTCGAGAACGTGTGAAACGTCAACCTGATCCGAATGACAGGCAGCACCGGCAGAGGCGGCAATCCCGGTTAATTCGGATAAAATTGTGTCGGCCTCGAGTCCTTTAAAACCGAGACTGAGCGTGTTCGACAAGCGTCCTTCTTTCGGGCCGTTCAGTTGCACATTTTTAATTCGTTCCGCCAGGCCCCTGTGCAGTCGATCGCGTAACTTTTCCATTTTTGCTGCATTTTTTAAAAGGTCCCGACCGGCAACCTGACACGCTTTACCCAGCCCGACGATCTCCAGAACATTTTCCGTACCGGCGCGCAGATTGCGTTCGTGATCCGCGCCGTGAATTTGCTTTTCCAAATGGATACCCCGGCGGATGAATAGCGCACCGATTCCCTTTGGCGCGTAAAGTTTATGCCCGGCAACGGAAAGCATATCAACCCCCAGATCATTCACATCAGTCGGAATTTTGCCGACGGACTGCGCCGCATCGGTATGGAAAGCAATGCCCTTTTCCCTGGTGATCTGTGCGATCTCTTTTATCGGTTGAACAGAACCCACTTCATTATTCGCGTGCATTACGGATATGAGAATCGTATCGGCAGTAATTGCTTTTTCAATATCTTGCAAGCGAATCAACCCAAACTCATCGACAGGCAAAAACGTGACTCTGAAACCATGATCAGCAAGGTAGCGACAGACTTCAAACACAGCAGGGTGCTCGATAGCTGTGGTGATAATATGATTACCTTTATCCCGGTTGGCCAAAGCATAACCTTTTATAGCATAATTATTGGATTCGCTTCCGCCGCTGGTAAAAATAATTTCATCAAGATGACATCCCAACAAATTGGCGACTTGTTTTCGGGCGTTCTCGATAGCCTTTTTTGTTTGCACGCCGTACCAGTGAGAACTGGACGGATTGCCAAATTTTTCCTTTAAAAATGGCAGCATGGCATCAGCGACCTCAGCATCGATAGGCGTCGTCGCATTATAATCAAGGTAAATGGGTTGCATGATTTTTTCTCTCTCTTTGCAGATATATAACAGAATTGCAAAAGTTGAACTTTTGCAGACTCTTAAACACATGTTAAAAGATAGCAAATATAATCCGTCTGCGCAACATGGATATGAAATCTTTTCGTATTGCAAGACAAATCCAATAGCTCTAATTCTGCCAATTTCATGAATTACACTAATAAATTTATCTTTCGCACAGGAAAAAGGTTACCAATGGCTATCACCTCCGACACCCGGAGCCCTCACGGGCATCCGGGTGTCGAAAATCACTATTTTGTTTTTATTTCAGTTGTTCTCCAAAAACAGCTTGTTCGGCGGTATCTCTTGTTTTTCGAACCCAGGGCCTTCCATGGAAACATCGAGGGATTCGGTGCCGGTGTTTTCATAGTAAAGAACTTTAATAAAATGCTTTCCCTTATCCAAATGAATTTTCCCATTGTCCACTTTTTTGCCGGAATAGCCGGCGTTGTCCACCACAACCGTTCCGTCAATAGAAAGCACACTGCCGTCATTGGC
>JAADGR010000184.1:1988-7791 GCA_013152225.1 Calditrichota bacterium | reverse complement strand
AGAGCAGACGCAAATCATAAGAAGGATTGATGGCTTTGAGCAGTTGTTTCATCTGTGTGATATTCTCTTCCAGCCTGTCCCGAAATAGCAACAATCGTGGTGTAGGAATAAGTTGTGGTTCGGCGATTTTATATGGCTCGGAGGAAAGATTGCTTAAATAAAAATCCATTTTTTTGTCCTTGTACAATTCAAGACATAAGAAAGAAATTAGATTGTGTGTTAATTCATTTCCATATCCTGCCAGCCCGATCTATCGGAAATGAGAAAAAGAGAATTTACCGCAGAGATCGCCGAGAGCGCAAAGAAAAATTAGATTTAAAAAAAACTCTGCGTCCTCAGCGCCTTTGCGTTTAATTTTATTTTCATTTTAAAACTGTATATCATTTGTCGCCATTACCGAAGAAATAAAATTTTTCTCGTCATGGAATGCCGGCCGCTTTGCAAACGATAGAAATAGATGCCCGGTATTACAGGATAACCTCGCCCATCCAGGCCATTCCAGGAAATTGTTTTTTTCTGTAGATGCGAAAAATGCATAATTTCCTGTCCCAGCACATTAAAAATCGACAAATCTGCATTCGTGTTTTTATTGCTAAACCGAAATATTACCGAACCGCTTCCCGGTTTAAATGGATTTGGATAAGCCGGGTAAAGATAAAATGCGCCGGGAATTCCCGACCTGTTTTCCACAACAGATGGATCATAATTTTGCTCGATAACATTCATCGAAAGCGGTGTTTTTTCCCAGGCTGCCAGGCTGTCGGCAAATGATGCCTTCAGGTTGGGAATGTTAAGAAAATAAGCATTGTACTTTAAAGAAATATTATCCGTTTCCAGCGCCGGGCCGTTCGCCCGCACTCGCAAACCCATGTCGCCAAAAGAGCGCATGTCGCCGGTATCTGCCGTGCTGTCATTTGTGCCGCCGCTTTTATCGTCGCGATAATAAAGGGTCATCGTCGAATTTTCAACGTCCGGCAATTCCTGGATGAGCAGGATCGAACCTGCGTCCCCGGTGGCCATGGCCCACTGTAGGTGAAAAGTTTCATCGAGAGAAATATCCGGGCTGTCGGGGATACCGTCGATATCAATTCCATTTCGGTTTTTGTTGGAATAAAACTTCATGCCGATTGCCGCTTCACTCAGGTCGAGCGATGAACGCAGATTATTCACTCCCATCACAACAAGCAGGGTTCTGTTCAGGCTGAAATTATCCAGTGTGATGCGAAATGAATAAGGAAAATATTGCATTTGATAGTCCGCATTGACAGGCGGGCCGCCAAAAGGTAAAAACAGATTTGCTCGTTCATCATGAAAAGAGCGAATGTTTCCGGGATGAAAGGTCACCGGGTCATCTTGTGCTTTGATCATGTCTTCCGAGATTGCATAAGACCCAATATCCGGCAGCGCCGAAGTCCCGGATAAACGCAGTTTAAGCCGGTCAATGAGGTCTTGATTTGGCGACAATTCAATGGCTACGAAATCAATCCAGCCGTCTGCGTTATGACCGATGCGATAAACCCGGCTTTTGACCGTATCCGCAGCAGGCACATCCACCGGTGCGGCGATATATTGAAAGTATCCGGCGGCAACCGAGTCCGGGCTGTCGTTACGAAACAAATAAATCCAGCCCTGTTGATTTACATCCAGAGAATCGGTAAAAGCCAACTCCAGGCGGCGATACTGTCGACTTTGCTCATCGTCGGGCCAGGCGGTTTGCGGTGCTCTATCGCCCAAATCGCCTGGCATGAACAAAATTTCATCATTCTGGCCAATGACGCCGTCGATGAATTCTTTTTTATTGTATTTGCCGTCATTGCTTCGTTCATCAACCTGCCAGGGAACGAGCGACCAGGAATTGTTTCGCAAATTGTATTTATAAGCATGCCAGTTCTGAATTGTTAATCCCAACAACGGAGTCCCGGCAACAGGGCGGATGATGGGAACGTATTGGCGTTTCAGTGTTTTCTGTTGAGCAAAAGCAATTGTTGTCAAAAACAATATGAGTAAAAAGAGTTTGAAAAACTTCATGCTAAAAATCTCCGTTTACGGAAAGTGAAAAATTGCGAATTTCTCCAAGGACTCTTTCCGAGACTGTATAATTATAGTTTAACGCGTTGCGAATATTGAATTGAAAGTTAAGGTGTTTCATTTGATAAATAAATCGAACATTCCACACCTTTGTCGGCACACGTTCGTCCAGCGGATAAACGGCCACACGCTGAATTCGTCCCTGGTAGCGAAAATCCGTTTCAAAAACAAAAGCGCCGTAGGTGAAGGACGGCGTAAAATAGGAAATGAATCTCGGTCTGTAAAACAGCGGTTTGTTGCTTTCCACTTCTCTCGGGTCCATCCACGTTGCGGAGGCGTGTAATGCAAGTCGGTCTTTCCATATTTGCCAGCGGAACTCCGTTTCAATTCCCTGGATTCGGGCTTTGGGATAATTAATGAACTGCGCCGTTAAATCGGATGCAAGTGTAGGTTCGATCAGATTTTTGTACGTGCTGGAAAAGAGCGAAAGTTCTGCATAAGCCACATCGTTTATTTTTTGTCGAATCCCCGCGTCGAAAAGCACCGAGCGCTCCGGCTGTAAATCCGGATTGGGCAGCGCTTTGAAATCTTTGGAGCCTGCGGAAATAAACCGTTCGACAACGGTTGCAGCGCGGAACCCGCGTCCCACTGAAAAATGCAAAATTGTGCCGAAAACAGGCTGATAACTGAATCCGATTTTCGGACTGAGTTGTGCTTCCACAGAATCACCAACGAGCGTGTAGGTGTCTACGCGCATTCCTGCATCAAGCTGCAGTAACCGGGATATTTGCCAAATCTCCTGGATGTATGGCGATACGCCGTTTGCACTGCGTTTACCGTAATATTTCGAGGCCACATTGTCGTGCTTGTAATCGAGGCCGAACGAAAGGCTGTGATCGGCATGCGGCAGCCAGTTAAATTGCACTTCACCGCTCAAACCGAGCGCAGGGGTAAACGCACTGGTGATATTAAAAGGCATTCCCACGAGTTGTTGGTTGTAAGAAAGCCTTATTTTTGAGGAAAATGTCGGGGAAAATAATTTGTGGTAGACGGCGTAACCGACATAACCCGTGAGTTTGAACCTGTTGTTCAAATCCGTCGGCGGGACGCGAAGCGCCTGGTTTTGTTCCAGCCATTGCAAAAAAAGTTCGCGGTCTTCATTGCTGTAGGTTGAAAACAGTGTCAGAGTTGACTGATCCGAGATTTGCCAGCGTGCTTTGCCGGTCAGATACCAGCGATTGAGATAGCCGTTTTGCCGGTCGCCGGTGGATTGATGATGGGAAACGGCCAGGCGCAAACCGACGGGACCCACAGAGTTGGAATAACTCACATCTGTTTTATTGAAATAGAGCAGCTTGTTCGTCCATTTCCATTGCGGTACGGATGGTTTGTCGTAAAAACCGCAAGTCTGGCGGAAAGAGAGGCTGTGTTGTTTCGAAGGATTTTTGGTGATGATGTTAATCACGCCGCTCAAAGCGCCGGAACCATAAAGCGACGATGCGGCACCTTTCAAAACTTCAATGTGTTCGATTTCAGAAACCGGGAGGATGCTCCAGTTTGCCTCTCCGAGGTCGCTGTTCAGAATCGGCACATCATCCAGCAAAACCAAAGTCCGGCTGCCGCCCAGGCGATTGTACCCCGAACCACCGCGAATGTTGATGTTCTCGCCGACTAGGGTAACGCCGGGCACGCTTAGAAGCGCATCATCGATGCGGAAATTATTTCGTCGTTTGATTTCGTTTTCACCCAATACGCTGATGCTTGCTGCTGCCGAAGCCAAATCCTGCGGCTGGCGCGAACCGGTGATGACGATTTGTTCGGTTTCGATTGGCGTGGGATTGAGAAAAATCTCAACTTGCTTTGTGCGGTCAATCCGCACATTGACCGCAACTTTTTTTGACTTGAAACCAATGTAACTTGCCTTGAGTTGGAAAAGTCCGGGCGATACTTTCAATATCTGAAAATAACCGTTTGCATCGCTGCTTGCGCCGATAAAGGTGCCTACAATTTGGACGTTCGCTCCCGGCAAAGGATCTTTTGTTTTATTATCGAAAATATACCCGGTTATTTTACCGGACATTTGCGCATGAACAAATCCGGCAGAACCCATAAAGAGCACAAAAATTATTTTGACAATATTTTTTCTCATAAACTGTCATGGCCTCAGGGTCGACCAATCGCAATAAATATCGATACCCCGGGCCACGGGATCGTTTTTTGTAAGAATCACTTTTTTAAACTCAAACTGTCCGCTTAACGGATTAAAACCATAGATGCCTAATAAATTTGTGTAATTCCAGGCCTGCCCCTTTTCTTTCCAAACCGCGGCAACAACCTGGTACGTGGAAATCGGTGCCGGAATTTCATAAGCAGATTTTTCTTTGCTCAGGTTAATCGAAGTGTTCATAAAAACCACATCACTCAAACTGGTGAATGGAAATTTCACCGCCGCCACAATGCGCACGGATTCCACATAGTCCGGCCTCTTGTCAGGATTAAGAAAAATAACATCTCCTGTTATTTTCGATTTCATAATATCGAGGCCGTGATCGATTTTGCAGCCAGGCAAAAAAGACAAAACAACGATTAAAAAAATGAACCCAGGATATTTTTTGTATGCTATTCTCAAGATGCTTCCAAAACAATTACATAACAAAACGATTATCAGTAAAACGAAATGAATTGCAAAATGATTCCATACAATTTCACACGGTTCAGGTTTTCCGTTTCAAGAAAAAAGAAAATCAGTTTGTCTTTTGATTAGAGTCGATAGATTTCGGATTCCAACAGGGATGTTGCGGAAAAGCACCGGCAGGTAGCGGTTGTGTCCTGGCGAATGGGCTTGGAATGATAATTTGATTTCACTGTTTTCTCCTTTCGGCTTGGCAACTATTCATCCTCTGAACCATTTTTTTCTTTTGTCGGGAAAATACCATTGAGCGCCTTTTCGACCATTTTTTTTGTCTCAACGCTAAAATCTCCGCCCTTCATCCATTTCAGATAATCGACGTCATGTTCATATATCCATTTCAAACTTTTCCCCTTGTATTTTCCAAAGGAAATGGCAGCCTGGCCATAGCGCCAATAAAACTTTCGGTCCGGCGTAACAAATCGATCATCTTTGACATTTGTGTATTCGTGCAACCCGGACACATCGCGCGGCAAATCCTGATACATGTCCAGTTGCGAATTTAAGATTTCCAAAGTAACCCGCACATCTCCCATGGCATCGTGCGCATCCGTATGTTCGCCGCCGCAATAATATTTATACGCAGCGGCCAGGTTGCGCGGCTCGCGCTTGTGGAAAATGACCTGAGCATCAATGACTTGAATATTTGTCAGCTCCAGAGGCTCTTTGTTTCGCTCCATTTCTTTTTGCAAAAAAGGAAGATCGAATCGATTCACATTATAGCCGGACAAATCACAATTTTCCAGAAACTTTTTAATTTTGGGAGCAAAATAGGAGAATTTGGGCTTGTCCTTCACCATGTCATCCGTGATGTGATGTACTTGTGATGCTTCGATCGGGATGGGGATGCCTGGATTTACTGTTTCAACCCACTCCTCCTGCGAGTGATCCGGGTTGACTCGCAAAAAGGCAAACTGGACAATTCTGTCACTCTTCATATCCAGTCCCGTTGTTTCCAGGTCAAAAACAACGATTGGCCGCTCCAGTTTCAAATTGTCAAGGGCAATATTATTATCGGTTTCTGAAAAAAGAGATTCTTGCTCACCTATATTCATAAACAACTCTTTCGTTAATGAAAACGGTTAA
>JAADGR010000184.1:0-1897 GCA_013152225.1 Calditrichota bacterium | reverse complement strand
AGTAAAAAAACTTGACATAACAGAGTGATTACCTTATTTTCAGGACAATGTGTTGCCGGATTTATTAACTGAAAAACAGAAAACTCTAACCGGAGCGGTAAATGGACGGAAATTCAGAAAATGAAATCGTGGAAGCAAAGAGTATTGGTCGGGTTGTTAAAGACGCATTCAGTGAATTGGGGGAAACGTTTGTTGCTTTTATCAAGGCGCCTCGCGCTCTATGGGGAATTAATATACCGTACGTGCTGGAGGGTCTTGTCTATTTTGGTATTCTTACAATTTTGGGGAAATACTGTTCGGAGAACGTCGGGCTCAGCGATTTGCATGCAGGCTGGGTTTACGGCGGCGTAACGGGTGGAATCACCTTTTCCATGCTTTTCCTGGGCGGAGTGGTCGACAAAATCGGTGTTCGTCTTTCAATGGTGCTGTCATTGGGAATTATGGCGTTCGGCAGAGTAATAATTGCACTTTCCGGTACCATCCCAATGGCCAACGGGATGGGGTCGCCGACGTTTTTTACCATGAGTGTCGGGCTTTTGTTTATGGTTGTTGCGTATGGGCTGTATCAACCCGGAGCTTATGCCGGAGTCAAACGCTACACCAACCCTAAAACAGCCGCAATGGGATATGCTGTGATTTACGCACTAATGAATCTCGGCGCATTTGTGTTCGGCCCGATTTCCAGTTATACCCGCGCACATTTCAAAACGATTTTTCCACCCAACGGGTTGGCAGCCGTTTTCTGGGTTCTGGTTGGAATCACTATCATTTCCTGTTTGTCTACTCTGGTTATAATTACGAAAAAAGTTGACAGGGATGCAGTGGAACGTATGGCCCTGGAAACAAAGGAAATGAATGAAAATGGAAAAAATAAAAATCCGGGAAAGAATGAGACAGGTGTTGGGACTGTTAGCCAAAAGATCGACAATAGAACACTATATATTTGGCTCGCTGTTTCCGGTTTGGGGCTTTTTGTGCTTATCGCCTCATTAATCAAATTTATAACTGTTCCGTTGTCTTTTGGAATTGTCGCCTTTTTTGTTCCGCTTTTTGCTGCGGGTGCGGAATTTTTGCGGCATCGGCCGGAGCATCCTTTTCGGAATACAAGATTTGTGGCTTTTATTTTTCTCCTTATCCCGGTGCAAACTTTGTTTGCGCACAACTGGCTTACGATTCCTTATTATCTCGATCGCGCTTTTGCCGGCACATGGGTAAGCAGCCATTTTGAAATTCTTTCAAATCTTAACCCGATTATTATCTTTGTCATCACGCCCATTATTGCCGGACTGACGGCAAGAGCAAATGTATACCGAATGATGATTCTCGGCACGTTTGTTATGGCTGCGCCGACGTTTCTGCTTGCCGCAGGGCCGCACACGGTTTTATTTGTGCTTTATATTATAATCATGTCCGTAGGTGAAGCCATGTGGCAGCCACGATTTTTACAGTGGGTAGCAGAAATGGCACCGGAGAATAAAACCGGCGCTTACATGGGCATCGCCCAATTCCCCTGGTTTTTAACCAAAGTCATCACTTCACTGTATTCCGGTTATTTCATTGCTCATTATGTTCCTAAACCGGGATCGGGAATCGTACCCAAAAGCGGACAAATGTGGCTAATTTATGCGGTCATTGCTATGGTATCTCCCGTAGCGCTCTGGCTCGCGAAAAAATGGATGGTGAAAGGAATGAAAATGTAAATAGTACCAAAGATTCGTCAACAAACAACGAATCTAATACAAATATAAAAATGTATCTGACCTATTTCAAAGCAAGAGGAAATTATTATGCGTAAAAAAAACGACAAGCCCCTGGAAGTGAAGGTTGAAAAAATCCAGGAAATGATTGAACTTTTACAGCCCTATCTGACAAAACAGCTTTTACCCTTTTGGCTGGA
>JAADGR010000144.1 GCA_013152225.1 Calditrichota bacterium | reverse complement strand
CCATACATCCCACACACGTCAAAGATGTCGCCATGGCCTTTAAATCCGCTGGACCTGACGCCACAGGAAGTCCTGGAATAGAAAGCGCTGTGCGTCAATACATTATATTAAAACCTATACCCCACGCCGCACCACACCTATCTTTTTCGCCCATTCATCCCATTTAGCTATGAGCTGCTTTTTAATGTCCGGGTATTTTTCGGATAGATCGTTTAATTCAGTACGATCCTGCTCCATGTCATAAAGCTCCCACTTGCCTCCTGTTTTTTCCACCAGCTTCCATTTTCCGTGGCGTACAGCTTCATTGCCTTCGTGCTCCCAGAAAATATAGTCGTGCGCTTTCCGTTTCTTTCCTTTGAAAACCGGGACAAGACTTTTGCCTTGCATGGGGGTAATTCTTTTACCGTTTCGGATAGCCGGGTATTTAGCCCCGGCAACATCCACGCAAGTGGTCATGATATCCACAATGTGTCCGGCCTGGTTGGTCAGTTCACCCTTTTGTTTGATGACCTGCGGCCAGCGGGCAATGAGCGGTGTCGAAATGCCGCCTTCGTGCACCCAGTGTTTGTGCATCCGAAAAGGTGTGTTACTGGCATTAGACCACGAACGGCCATAGCTGGCATAAGAATCCACGCCACCGATAGGTACGCCGTTTTTGCGACGATCGAATCCGAGCGGGCCACCCTCATGACATGCACCGTTATCGGAAAGGAATAATACCAGCGTGTTATCTTTTTCCCCCAGTTCATCGAGCTTTTTCAAAATTTCGCCAACGCCAATATCCATGCGATAAATTTGTGCCGCGTACACGGCCATGCGGCGTTCCATGTCTTTTTTATTTTTGATACTTTCCCATGGCGAAACGGCCGGATCCCGCGGAGACAGCGGCCATTTTTTGTCAATGATGCCCATTTGAAGCATGCGTTCATAGCGCTGCTTGCGCAGTTCATCCCAGCCCATGTTGTACTTGCCGAGGAATTTTTCTATATCCTCCGGCAAAGCATGCAGCGGCCAGTGCGGCGCAGTATAGGCGACGTACATAAAAAACGGCTTGTCTTTCTTACCGTATTCATCCAGGAATTCAACTGCATGGTCGGTTATGGCATTGGTCATGTAGAAACCCTTTTTCGGCGGCATCCATCTTTTATCGTCAATGGCCATCTTTCTGATAACGCCGGGTCTCTTTGCTTTTGTGATATCGAAATAATTTCCGCCACCGCTGATTATGCCAAAATATCTGTCAAATCCCCGATCCACCGGCCAATGGGGACGATCCTCTCCCACATGCCACTTGCCGGACATGAGCGTTGTGTAGCCGGCATCCCTGAGCACCTCGGCAATAGTAACGCACTTGTCATTCAAATACCCTTCGTACGCTTCCGAATCATACTTGGGATTTACCATATCCCCAACTCCCGCCTGGTGCGGGTACAGACCGGTCATGAGTGAAGCGCGTGTGGGGCAGCATCTGGAAGCATTATAAAACTGAGTAAATCGAAGCCCCTCGTTCGCCAGGTTATCGATATTGTGCGTGGGAATTTCGGAGCCATAGCATCCCAAATCAGAATAACCCATGTCATCAACCATAATAAGAATGACGTTTGGCCGGGATTGCTTTTTAGCAGTGCAACTGCTCGCAAGTCCATTCACTGCCAACGTTCCAACTGCAACTGATTTTAAAAATTCGCGTCGGTTCATAGATTTTCCTCAAGTTGAATTGACCTAATATTTCTTTCACCAGACACGATTGCTGATGAGCAGAAAATGGATTGTAGTTTCTCCTGCGTCCCAAGGACAACTTGGGACGGAGGCTCGAGTTTGGACAATAGCAAACATTCCTTACATGATGATATGTGGCGAAGCAGACAAATCGCAAGACACCCGGAGTCTTTGCGAAGCCGGGTATTAAATATCATAATTTCCCGGCCCAGCCCCTTCACACATGATAATTTATAATTTTTCTTCAACAAACAAAACAAAAAAAGCCCATGGACTGTTTGCAGCGTCATGAGCTCTCATAGGTGAAAAACGCGATTCCTGATTTCCGTTTGAGACGGAAAAGGAATCTTTATGTTATACTAGTTCATTTTCAAAAGTTTCAAAACGGAAACGCCCCCGCCGGCAGAATACATTTTGCAAAAATATGCGCCGCTTGGAACCTTTAGTCCAAAATCATTTGTGCCATCCCAAGGTAGGTCATAATATCCCGGCTGCATGGATTGATCTATAATCGTGCGCACGCGATGTCCCAATAAATCGTAAATCGTAATAGTCGTCGTTGATTCGCTTTCCCCTCCTACAGATAATGACAGGGTTGTGCCGGGATTAAATGGATTCGGATAATTTCCAATCAACTGATTTTGGGTTGGAAGCGCCCCTTGTTTTTTCTCATTGACTTGCGGAACATTTATTTTTTGGGGACCATAAACCTGAAAAGTGGCGTCTGTATTTATTTGCTTCAATTGATACCAATATGATGTGCCTTTTTCAGTCCTTTCATCCTTGTAGGTATAATTGCGTTTCTCAGTGCTTGTTCCCGCACCTGCTATTAATGAACTGACCTCACTAAAAGGCCCTTCCTCATTGTCTGCCCTAAGAATGATAAATCCTGCATTGTTGATTTCACTTTCAGTCGTCCAGCGAAGAATAACAGCATTGCCGGAATATGATGCTGTAAAAGAGGAGAGTTCGACGGGGAGGGAAGCATCGCTGTTAGTATCAAAGTAAAGCTGATCGAATTCAGCTCCAGAACGGGCAGCAGTGCTCGTAGTGTATTTTGCCATAAAGCCAAAATACCCGTTACTAAAATCGCTGTATGTATTATCGACGGTGCTCCCTTGATTTATCGGGGTGTTGGCTTTGCTTGGAATATCCGTCGCAACAGCACCGTCGTGACTTGTGCCCGGCAATGTCGAAGTAAAGATTGTCCATTCCGAATTATTCGTTCTGGTTACTCTAACCATAAATCCTATGTCCGTTATGCCGTTCAGCACTGACCCGGAAGAACTGAGGATATTGGTAGTATCACCATCATCCACCCGCTGTAAAATAATTTCATCATTACTACTATTATCCCCGAATCTTATTCTGTATCCATCGACAGTAGTGGATAACAGATCTGATTCATTCGCCCAAAGCCAGACGACACTGTAATTAGATGATGTAGCAGCCTGACTTCTCCGTCCCATCCAAAAAGACCATGACTGTTCACCTCCCCATGATTCGGTGCGCTGTGTGCTCAAATAGCTGGTTCCGCCTGCTGAATTGCCGTTTAATCTCAACGTGTTCGAATTCGTTGCGCCGCCGGCAACATCACTATCTGTAACAATCTCCCACTCGCTCGTATTACCTGTCCATGTTGGATTGCTAGTGAAATCACCATCATCAAATGAATCGACTTTTTGCGCAAAGCTAATGCTTGTAAAAAAACAAAGAAAAATAAAGACAGAAAACTTTGCCAAGTTCATTGTGAACCTCCCCAAATAAGTTATTAAATATAATTAACTTTTGGCTCCAATTTCTTTTCACTCCGCTCCATGCCGATACAGCCTTCTATCCAACCAACAAATGACAATATGATATAATTGTATTCCTGTTTGCTCACCTCCTTAATGGTTATCTTGAGAGACTTTTATAAATTAGTTATTATTGATTTTTAAAATCGACAGGATAAATGTAGACAAGCTAGATTATGTATTTGTGATATCCCCAGGTTTCCCCCACCAGCAAAATTCCGCCCATTCCCCCTGGTTACATTCAATCTCAGAATAAAAATAACTCGGGAAAACGTCAATTAACTTTAGATCACTTTAATTCGCTCTTTCCTTTACTTTCGCCCTCCTGTCTTTTGCCTTCCTGAAGTAAATTCTGCAATTCACTGAACAACTTGGAATGCGCCGCCCCTTCGATAGATTTTACAGCGATATCCTGCACCTGGCTCGAGGCTTTTTCCAATTGCTGTGTTAATTTGCTTATTTGCTCATTCTGTTTTTTAACAAGTTCTTCAAGCGCGCTAATACGTGTCGTCAGGACGTTGCGCTCACCCTCAAATTCCTTTTTCAACAGCAATTCCTTGCCGTGAAATTCCGCAGTCAATTTTTCGGTTGCTTCCTTAACCGCGCTTTTAACAACAGCATCCTCCTTTGTCTCCAACTCACGGATACGGTTTTCAAGAACGTCTATCTTTTTCTCCCTCTCCGTAACCGCGTTTTCCCGTTCAGACAACTCTTTTTCGGCTTTTTCCTTTTTTTCAACTAACTCTTTCTCAACTCTGATTTTTTCATCTTCCAGTTTATCTTTGGCAAGCACTTGTTCTCGTTTAAAATTATATTCGTATTCTTCTTTCTCGCGCTTCCGCTGTTTTTCATCCTCTTCGCGTTTCTTTCTTAGCTCTGCTTCGTACCGGGATTTCTCAGTGTTCCACTCACTTCGTCCCGCTTCGATCTCCGCCGCCAGGGCTTGTTTCTTCTCTTCCATTTCGCGCTCAAATTCCCTGCGCCGCTGGTTTTGCGCTTCAATTAAAGCCGCCAGGCTGGAAGCTGCTTTTTGAATCTCGTATATTTCTGCAAGTTCTTTTTCCTTTGCCACGACAGCTTGCTTCAAATCATCATATTTGGACAACTCCGTTTCAAGTTTTTCCAAAAGATCGGCAAAGGTTTTATTTAATTCACTTTTCAAATCCCCGATACCGCGGGCAACACCGTCCAGGGATATTGTATTGGCTTTTTCTACAGCTCGTTGTGTTTTCTGTTCCTCGGCCTTTTTCTCAGGCTTTAACTCTGCTTCGCGCTTTTCCTCCAGCTTTTGCAAGAGATCGCTATAGGCATCCAACATTTGCTGCTTTGTATTTTTAATCGTTAATTTTTTTATGTCCTCAACCATTCGGCCTTTCTCCGTTCAAGGAATAGCTTTTATCACCTTTTAAAAAACGCAAACAAAATCCCCAGCATCATGCCAACCTGACCAATCCAGAAAATAAACATCCATTTAATTAACTCTGATTTAACAGAACTTATTTTTACATCCAAATTTGATATTTTTTCTGATAGTTTAATCTCTACTCTATCAATCTTTTCAGATAACGTCTTGTCTACTCCATCAATCTTATCGGATAACGTCTTGTCCACTCTGTCAATCTTATCGGATAACGTCTTATCTACTCTACCAATCTTTTCAGATAACGCCTTGTCCCCCCTATCTATCTTTTCAGATAACCGAACTTCAAGGTTTGCCAGCTTTTCAACCAGCCGTACTTCAAGACTTTTAATCTCCTCTGTCAACCGGCGTTCAAACTTTTCACCGACAAATTTTATAATATCGGTTTTCTGCTCTTCATTGGAATCGTTAAGTAGACGTACTAATGCCTTTGCTCCCTCATCCCCTAGTTTTTCTCGTAATGGTTTTTCAACTGCTATTACAGGCATTGATTGCTCCAACAATATTTATTTTCTCTTGAAAAACGCAAATAAAATCCCCGGCATCATGCCAACCTAGCCAAAATAAAAGATAAACATCATTTAAATATATATTTTAATTTGCATAATGTCAACAAAAAAACAGAGATATTATAAAAATTTTTAATGATCGATCTGCCGTTCATAGTCATCAAGGTATTTCCCAGGTATGAACTACATCAACATTTATGCTTATCCGCCATTCCCAATAGGAATCGTTGACTCCATTTTGATTTCCCAGGTTTCGAATATCCCAATGGACGCCCTCGCCGAGTATGCGAAGCCACCACGCCGGTTGCCAAGTTGCTTTCACGGAAAAAACACCGGATTCTTCAACAATGCCCGTCGGAAAGGGCTCGCT